>CAYQCZ010000346.1:0-5186 GCA_964415955.1 uncultured Verrucomicrobiota bacterium
CCACAGGATGCGCGCGAGTTTATACGCCATCGCCGTGATCGCCTTGGGCGCGCCCAGCCGCGCCTTCCACCGCTGGTAGAGATCCCCGAAGTAGTTCTGCGCCCGGTTCAGACTCTGCGCCGACAGCGATCATTCCTCCGCTTTTGAACGGGTGCTTTCGATGCGTTGCACCACGACCGTGGCAAGGCATGAGGCCGTGAGGCGGTTGCCGGTTGGTGAGAGATGGAAGTCCACGGGGGCAAGATACAACGGCTCTCCTTCCGCCACCTGGAAGGCCGGTGTCAGATCGACGAACTCGACATTCGTATTCTGACACCAGGATTGCAGAAGGTCGCGCATGGTCATGTCCGCCCGCGGGTCGTGCACCTGCGGATAGGCCGGTTCGTAGAGGAAGATCAGCGGCGCGCCGAGGTCGTCGCACTCCCGTTTGAATGCGGTCAGCACGGCAAGATAGTCATCAATCAGCACCCGGGTGCGGTCATCCATGGTGCCGTTCAAAACAAGCCCGTCCGTGCGGGCAAAACGTTCCATGAACAGACGTGCATTGGCAGCGTGATCATCCGCCCCATCGATGCGATAGCGCGAGGCCTTGTCGGCCAGCATCACGCGGGCTTTGGTGTATTCACCCCCACGAGAAACGCGCAGCCAGGCGGTGTAGGCGAGTTCGCCCAGCGCCGTTTTTGTCAGGAGCACGCGGGCCGCCTCACGATGCCAGCGGAAGGGCGGCAGCAGTTTGTGGCGGAGCATGTCCTCACGCGATTTGCCGTCCAGCTCGGCGATGTCATTGGTGCAGAACTGGAGGATGACGAGTTTGGGCCGGAGTGGCGCGACCACTTCACGCAGGATGGCGAGTTGCTTGTCGATGGAGCCGCCGGCGCGGGCGGCATTGAGGACGTCGGCCTTGATGCCGCGTTTGCGGAGCATCTCCTGGAGAATGACCGGATACGTGTCCTCATCATCCACGAAGAAACCGTCCGTGTAGGAGTCACCCACGGCGGCGATGAGAAAAGCGTCCGGATCACGCGATGGTTCGGGGCCGCGAAGGCCCAGCGAATTGATGCGCATGACGTAGGGAATCGCACCCCAGGTCATCTCAACGGTCGCATTCTCGGGATACAACCCGCGGCGGCCGGGAAACCACGTCGCAAACTGGCCCTTGGGAGCGTCGGTAAAAAGCCGGAGGGCCAGTTCCAGCATCACCATGCCCGCGAGAGGCATCAGGGCGACCAGCAGTTTCCCCCGCCAGCCCTGGAGCCATCGGCGTCCGGCCTTCATGCGACTGAAGGAGCTGGGGATTTGGCGAAGCGACCGACGAAATGGAGGCTGCGTTCAAACAGGCAGCTCGCTGGAAACGGATACAGGCCGAGCGTCTGGCGATAACCCTCAGCTTTCAGGCCAAGCTCTGCAAAGGCGGCATCCCATCGGCGCTTCGGCCAGTAATTGTAGGGCAGCACCACGCCATGACGGGCGTTGCCCACCCAGTCCATGAACCGCAGTGTCGGCCCGGCGAGAAACCCATCCATGCTATGATCCTTGAGCACGAGTGATCGCCGCGCCACACGCGCCGCCTCGCGCAAGAGGACCATGGGATCATCCGTGTGATGCAGAACATCGACAAACATGACCGTGTCGAAGCTGCCATCGCCATGCGGAATCTTCACTCCGTCAAAAGCCTTCACAGGCACATGCGTATGCGGCCGCACCAGCACATCGATGCCTTCGATGCGGACATCGGGGCGGTGCTCCATGATCAGCTTGGCGATCAGGCCGTCACCGCAACCGACATCCAGCACCGAGGCGTCCTTGGGAAGCAGGGCGGCAAGTGCGCCAGAGAGGACGCGCACGCGGCGCTTGAACACGTAGCCACCATGGATGGAATCGATCAGGGACATGCGAGGACGGCTACTTGCGCTTCATCCCGAGCACACTCAGGAAGAAGCTGGCGAAGATCGTCTGGCAGCCGATGACCAGCGCCAGCATGGCGGGAATGATCGTCCGCAGCGTCTCGGATGGACGCAGCGGGCCGAAGGAGGCGCTTTTCCAACCCCACACGGCGAATGCGGAGCCTGCCAGCCCAAGAACGACGAGCGCCACACCCACGACGAGGCCGGTCTCCAAGGTGATGGTCTTGAACAGGCGGTCCATGCGCTCATCGCGCGGCAGCAGTCCTTCCGCAATGCCGAAGACCTTGCTGAACACAGCGAAGAGCACGGATTGAAATCCCAGCAGCACGGCCATGGCGGCATACAGCATGGTGTGCACGTCGAATTCCACGCCACCCACCTGTCGCGGGCCGGGTAGCAGCCATGCCCCGGCCAGAATGCCCGCGAGCATCAAGGCCAGGCCTGGGTAGAGAAACAACCAGCGCGGACTGTAGAGCAGCATGAACCGCAGATGCCGCCAGCCATCCCGCCAGCGTCTCAGATGCGGCGGACGCCCACGGCCGTCAGGCGACAATGTGGTGGGCACCTCGGTGATGCGCATCTTGAGCAGCGACGCCTTCACCACCATTTCACTGGCAAACTCCATGCCGGTGGTCTGCAACCCCATGCGCTCGGCGGCGTCCTTGCTGAACCCGCGCATGCCGCAGTGGTAGTCGCCCATTTCAGGGCAGAAGAAAAGGCGTCCCACGCCGGTGAGCACGGGGTTGCCGAGGTAGCGGTTCAGGAAAGGCATGGCACCGGGCCTGATGCCGCCGCGGAAGCGGTTGCCCATGACCAGGTCATAGCCTTCACGCAGTTTTTCCACGAAAGGCATGATGTCCGTCCAGTCGTAGCTGTCATCGGAATCACCCATGATGATGTAACGACCGCGGGCAGCGGCGATGCCGCCCATCAAGGCCGCGCCGTAGCCGCGCACCGGAACATCAATCACGCGTGCGCCCAGTTTGCGGGCCAGTTCCTGGGAGCCGTCCGTGCTGCCGTTGTCACCGATGACCACCTCGCCCTTGATGCCATGTTTCTTGAGGGAACCCATGGCCTTTTCAATGCAGACCGGGAGCGTCTTCGCCTCGTTGAGGCAGGGCATGACGATGGTCAACTCGATGTCGCCGCCGTCCGGATGCACGGCGGAAGCGGCGGGTTTGGATTGTGATTCCACATTCATGGCGTCGAATGGCCGACAATCTGGAGTGTCCATGCGGGCGGATGCAAGGCTCGTTTGAGCAGGCGTTCGGCCCGGAAGACTGTCGAGCGGAACGCTTGAGTTCCGCATGCGCTTGATTACACTGGATACATGAAAGAGAAACGATCGTTTTTCCAGGTGCGGCATGCCCTGCTCATGTGCCTCGGGTTTTGGACTGCGGGCATCGAGGTTTCCGCGCAGTCGATTGCGGAGCTCACCACGGCGGCGCGGCGCGATCCCGAGGCCATGTATAAGCTGGGATTTCACAACTTCTACGGGCTGGAGATCGAGCAGGATGTGAAGGAGGCCTATTCCCTGTTCCGCAAGGCGGCCGGGAAGGATCTGCCCCAGGCCAATCACATGGTGGGCTTCTGCCTGGCCAACGGCATCGGCACCAGCCGCAATGAAAAGGATGCCGTGAAGTATTATCAAAAGGCGGCGGATGCGGGCATCACCGAGGCGCAATTCGCACTGGCGCGCTGCTACGAAACGGGCACGGGCGTCACCAAGAGCGAATCCGAGGCGTTGCGCTACTACAAGCTGGTGGCTGAAAAGGGCGTCACGGAAGCCGAGTTCATCGTGGGCCGCATGTATTACACAGGCACCGGCACGACGGAGGATTACAACGAGGCGGTCAAATGGTATCGACGGGCTGCGGACAAGGGCTACCACCCGGCCCAATACAGCCTCAGCAGCTGCTACTCGCTCGGCCAGGGCGGCGTGCCGCGCGATTATGTGGAAAGCCTGAAATGGCTCATCCTCGCCGCGGAACTCGGCGATGCCGAGGCCGTCAAACGGCGTGACGATCTCCCGCGTCTCTATCGCATGACCCCCGAACAGGTGGCCGATGCGAAGAAACGTGCCTCGCAGTTCGTCGCCAAGTCCGGCGCGCAGTAAACCTCGTTGCAGTCCGTCTCAACCGCGTCCGACAGCACTGGCGGACGGTTTCTGAATCACCCAACCTTTCACTTCATTCATGCGCACCCTCATCATCGGCATCGACAGCGGCACCCAATCCACCAAGGCACTCGTGGTGGACGCCCGCAACGGCAAGGTGCTTGGCTCCGGCTCCCAAGCCTACGGACTCATCGACAATCTTCCACCCGGAGCGAAGGAGCAGCATCCCAGCACATGGCGCGATGCCACGACCGGCGCAATCAAGGCCGCCTTGAAGGAGGCCGGGGCCAGGTCCGGCGAGGTGAAGGCGATTGGCGTCAGCGGCCAGCAGCATGGGTTCGTGCCGCTGGACAAAAAGGGCGAAGTCATCCGCCCGGCCAAGCTGTGGTGTGACACCTCCACCGCTGCGGAGTGCGAAGAAATCACGACGGCACTGGGCGGCCCCAAGGCCACCATCAAGGCTCTGGGGAATTCGGTGCTGCCCGGCTTCACAGCCTCCAAGATCCTGTGGTTGAAGAAGCATGAACCAAAGAACTTCGCGAGACTTGCGACCGTGCTGCTGCCGCACGATTACCTCAACTGGTGGCTGACAGGCGAGGCGGTCATGGAGTTTGGTGATGCCAGCGGAACGGCCTTGCTGGACGTCCGCAAGCGGAAGTGGTCGGAAGCCGCCCTGAAGGCCATTGATGCGAACCTTGCCGGCAAACTGCCCCGGCTCATTTCCAGCGACCAGCCGGCCGGAGTGCTTCAATCATCCACCGCCCGCGCACTTGGACTCGAACCCGGGGTTCTTGTGAGCGCAGGAGGAGGCGACAACATGATGGGGGCCATTGGCACGGGCAACACACGCCAGGGCATCGTCACCGCAAGCTTCGGGACCAGCGGGACGATTTACGCGTGCGCGGACAAGCCCGTGGTGGACCCACAGGGCGAGATCGCGGCGTTCTGTGATTCGACCAATCACTGGCTGCCGTTGCTTTGCACGATGAATGTCACTGTCGCCACGGAAATGATGCGCCAGGATTTCTGCTACACCCACGCGCAGTTCGAGGCCAAGGCCGCGAAGGTTCCCGCCGGTTCCGGCGGATTGCTCCTGCTGCCCTATCTGGAGGGCGAACGCACACCGATCGTGCCCGACGGCACCGGCACGATGATCGGCATCAACA
>CAYQCZ010000347.1:0-5184 GCA_964415955.1 uncultured Verrucomicrobiota bacterium
ACCGGGCTTGAGTGTGTCATGCGCGGAAAATGGCGGATTGTTCAAGTCAATGGTCTTGTCATTGTCCCAGAGATACGTCGGGTAAAAATTGTGTGCCACGCCCTGGCAATTGTAGCCAAACCAGCGGTCAAATCCCTGCTTCAACGGTTCCCCGCTCGATCCCGGGCCGCCCAATCCCCATTTGCCAAAGCCGCCCGTGGCATAGCCCAGTCCCTTGAACAACTCCGCCATGGTCACCTCCTCCGCCGGAATGGGCTCCTGGCCTTCCGCGTCGGGCTTGCCAATGCGGGAGATGCCCTTGGCATTGTCCGCCTGACGGTTGTTGCGGATGTAAGCGCGGCCGGGATGCTTGCCGGTCATCAACACGCAGCGCGACGGGGCGCACACGGCGTTGCCAGAGTAATGATGGGTCAGTTTCACGCCCTCTGCCGCCATGCGATCCAGATGTGGCGTGCGAATCAGCTTCTGCCCGAACGCACCCACATCACCGTAGCCCAGGTCATCCGCCAATATGAAAATGACATTCGGCTTGCGCGCCGCATGCGAGGTCGATTCCAAGGCAAGAAATGAAAGAATGACCGTGAAGCAACCCACCGCACGCGTGAACAGGACTCGTGATTTCATGCCGCGAAGCATGCCTTCAGTCGCACTGAAAATCACAGGAAAAATCTCCCTGTGTTTTCAGTTGAATCGGGACGTGGAGCCGGGTTTGCTGACGGGCGTGAAAGCCACGCACATCCCAACAGCCTTGACGGTCCTGCTCTTGGCAATCCAATCATCATCTGCAACTGATGAGGGTGCCGCAGCGGGCAAAGGAACAGCTTCGTCGGAGGTTCATGCACTGGTTCAAATGGCCGTCAAGGCTGCCGGTGGCGAGGACAAGCTGCCGCGCTACTTCACTTTCAAGGATCGTGTGTTGATCGGCGAGACGGATACCGGCTTCGGCGCAAAACGCGAGAGCGTGCTGGATGCTCCACGCAACTGGTGGCTCAAGAAACCCGGGGGCTACTCACAGCGCGAGAAGGAACCGGCCACATTCCTCGTCTGGGGCTGGACGCTGCGCGCGCTGACCGACAAGAGTTCCAACATCGAGAAGATTCCCAGTGCGCAGGACGGCGACCTGGAGATGTGGGGACTGCGAGTGAGCGGCAGCATCACCCCACCGATGGACCTTTATTTCGCCAGGACCAACAACCTCCTGGCGCGTATTGACTGGCGCAGCGACATCCATCGGTTCTCGAACTGGAAAACCAACGACAGCGGCTTCACGTATCCCGCGCGCGTCGTCGGCCACAAGAAGGCCAAGGACAAGATCTGGTATTTCGACGACGTGCTCGAAGTCACACCACTGGCGGAACTGCCGGAGCAACTTCGCACGTCGAAGAACGAAGCCAAGTAACCGCCCGTATCATCACGCTCCGACGCGCTTCTTGATCTCCTTCAACTGCGCTGCCTCGGGCTTGGCGGTGTAGAACTTGTCCAGCGGGTAGCAGCCGCTGATGAGGCCGTTGCGTGGCGCGGTGGTGCAGTCGCTGAAGGTCCGGCAGATGAAGCGTTTTTCGATGGCGCCCTTCGCCGCCGCGTCGGCGAGCATGGCCGGATAGCTCAACACCGCCCGCCCGATGCCCACCATGTCTGCCCAGCCGTTGCGCAGGAGGTATTGTGACACATGCGGCAGAAACTCCTGCAGGTAGCTGAGTCCCGATCCCACGATGACCATTTCTTTGAACTTTGAGCTTTGAAGTTTGAGCTTCCTGACCGTCTGCACCTGCCGCTCCAGGTCGATCAACGGATCATACGCCGGCTGATAACCATCGCTCGGCGGATACGCGGCGGGACGTTGCAGATGCGGCGTGTAGTAGGGCGAGCCGGCGGTGGTGTTGAGAATCTTCACTCCAAGCTGCGCGCAGAGTTCCACGAACTGAAACGTCTCCGTGAGGTCAATCTGCGTCGGGTCGTTCTGGTTCACGCCGAAGCCGTAGCGATACGGCAGGCAGTTGCTGAAATCTTCCGGAATGCCGGGCCCGAGCTTGCCGGGCACGCTCAGGGCCGGATCGGGCTTGTGCGGCACCTTGTCAAAGCAGCTCAGGCGCACGCCGAACTCGATCTTGTTCCCGCTCGCGCGAATGCCTGCGATGATCTCGCGGAGGATGTGCGTGCGGTTCTCGAAACTGCCGCCGAACTTGCCCGGTCGCGTGTGCGCGCCCAGAAATTCATGCAGCAGATAGCCGTGGCAATGTTTGATGTCCACGAAGTCCGCGCCCACGTCCCACGCGATCTTCGCCGCCTTGATGTAGTCTTGGATGAGTTGCTCGATCTCCGCGTCGGTGAACACCTGCGAATCGCTCGTGACCTTGAACTTCGAATCGAGAATCGGATGCCGGAACGCCACGCGCGGCTCGTAGGTCGTCTTGCCGTTCGGCTTGCAGAAACGCCCCGAGTGCGTGAGCTGAAAACCGATCACGAGATCGTCTGTCGTGCCGTAACGCTCCTGATGCGCCTTCTTGAGAATGCCCATCAGCTCCGCGAGACCGGCCTTGTTCTGCTCGATGATGATGAGCTGGTTCGGATTCGCGCGCCCATCGGGACGCACGGCCATCGCCTCCGCGCCGCAGATGAGCTTCGCGCCGCTCTCGCCAAAGCGCTGCCAGCGTCGGCGCATCTCCTCGCTCAAGCCGCCGGTGGTCGTGCCGTCCCAGCCTTCCATCGGATGAATGGCGATGCGGTTGCCGATGCGCTTGCCGTTGATGGTCACGTTCGGCACCGCCTGCGCGAGCGGCGAACCGGCCCCGGCTTCGATGGCGTCCTCGCACGGCAGTTCGATGCCGAGCGTAGCGCAGTGTTTGCGGAAATCCTCCACCGTCTTGAGCGAAGGGATGCGGGTGAGTTTGAAGGGTTCAGACATAAATCTATTTCCCGGTTTTGATGCGGAGCACGCGGTGATTGCGCGAATCCGCGATGTAAATGTCGCCGGTGCGCGGGTGGGTCATGACGCCGTGCGGCTCGCCCAATTGCGCCTGCAATGCGGGACCGGGAACGCCTGCCGCGCCCTTCGTTCCCGCGCCGGCCAGAGTGACGAGCTTCTTCTGCGCGACCACGAACTTACGGATCAGATGGTTGCTCGCATCAGCAATGAGCAGGTTGCCATCGCGATCGGCCCAGATGTGCTTCACGCCATTGAGCGGCGGCGAGGCGGTCGGATCTTCGAGCGTCACGGCCTTGCCATCTGGGCTGAGCCGGCGCACGCCGAGTCGCGACGGTGTGAACACATTACCCTTGGAATCCCCCGCCATCGCCCGGCTCCCGCCGATACCCTTCACGGTGTTGATGACGCCGGTGCGCAGGTCCACCACGCGAATGACTTTGCTGAAGCCGCCGAGGTAGAGCTTGGTAAAATCGCCGTTGAAGCAGAGGCACGCGAGACCATCGAGGCCCGCACTGGTCGCCGGCCCGCCGTCACCCGTGAGTTCCTTGGTGCCGTTGCCGGCGAACGTCGTGACGAGGCCGGTCTTCGCATCCACGCGGCGCACCCGGTAGTGAAACGTGTCGGCGATGAAGAGGTTGCCCGCCGCGTCCGCGACCAGATTGTGCGGCGCGAGGAAACTCGCATTCCGGGCGGGACCGCCATCACCCAGCGGCGCGCCCTTTTTCTTCGCACCGGACAAGACTGTCAGGATTCCGGTCTTCGCATCCACGCGCAGCAAGCGATGGGTTTCCTCGCAAATAAACATGTTGCCCTGCGCATCGAAGGCGACACCGAACGGCTGCGTCACTTTGCATTGGGTCGCGGGAGCGCCTTCCACGACCGTGCCACCACCAGCCACAACCTCAATCTCCGCAGCCGTAGCCACGCAACAGGCTGAACCAAGGAGCAGCAGATTCAGCAACCACAAGCCTCTCACTTGCCTGGAAATCGAAAATGCCATGTGGGCAACGACTCTGGGCAACAAGATGCAGCTGAGTTTCAAGGGTTCGGTCATAAAGTTTTGTCAGTAGGTTTCACTTGGCTCGCTGCCACAGCGCGGAAAGATATTTTCCACCTTCGCTCAACGAACCGTCGGGCTTCACGAGCCAGAAGCCGCGCATGAGTTTCGGGTCGCTCACCGGCGTGGGCGGTTTGACCTCGACGGCGAATTCGTTGCAATAAAGTTCCCAGTGCGCGGCGTAGCGGACGTTCGCAGCGAGCATGACTCCGAGCGCCTCGTCGTAGCGTTCGGTGATGCGCTTGGGCGACGCGTTTTCCGGAATGCCGAATTCTCCGATGGCCAGCGCGCCGGGGCCAAAGAGCGGGCCGGTGCGGGCGTGCGCGCTGATTTCCTCGAGGCACTTCCAGAAGTGCAGCGGGCCGCCGTCCATGCCGTCGTAGGAACTGTAGGAAACCAGATCCACTTCCACGCCGGGCAGGACGTGGCGCGTCATCGTGGGGATGCCCTCGAAGGCGTCGTCCACGCGATTCACCTCAGCGGCATGCGCCACGACGCATTTCGCTCCGGCACCGAATTCCGCGCGCGCCTTCGCCACACCCGCCTGTCGCGCGGTGAGCCAGCGTTGCATCTGCTCGCAGCGTTGCCTCCAGTCAGCAGGCGGTGGATTCCACTTTTGGTCACTGCCGCGCAACAGCCAGTCGCCCTCCCAGTTTTGCAGCACCACCGTCACCACGCGGTCGCGGAAGAGGCGATAGAAGTGGGCTGTGACGTCGAAGTATTCACGCGTGACGGCCGCGTAAAAATCATCCGGCAAACCCGCCTTGCGCCAGCCTTCCTCCGCCGGTGCCATTGCTTCGAGCACGAACGTCGTGAACGGCAACTGCCAGAGCTGCGTGAAGTATTCCGACTGCGCCAGTTCGACCAACGCGCGATAGCTGCCCCACTTGCTGTGGAACGGATACGATTGCCGGACTCTGGCGGGCTCGAACCAGAACTTGCCCAACCGAGTGCCGAGCAAGAGCAGTTTCTCCGCGCCTTCGAGGAGGAACGGTTTTTCCGTGAGGCAATACTTCCCGCTCACGTGCGCCGACCCGAAGCGGTCGTTGAAATCAGCGGGCAACTTCGCGAGCTGACTCGGCCGCGCAGCAGCGAGGCGCTCGACGAGTTTATCCTTGTCGGTTGCAGTCGCAGCGTTAGCCAAACGCGCAAAGCCGCCTGTGAGCGCGGATGCGGACAGTTGTTGCGCGAATCTTCGTCG
>CAYQCZ010000348.1:0-5176 GCA_964415955.1 uncultured Verrucomicrobiota bacterium
GGTGAGTTGTCCCAAGGTCGGGGGAGGGTGCGATCCAATGTAAACGAGGTTTGGCAAAAGCATTGCAAGCAGGGCGGGCAATCCAGCGATGAGACACCTCACAGCCTGCGGTAAATCTCCAGCACACGTTCCAGATCCACGCCGTCCGGCTGGCGGTCCAGCAGCCATTCAAAATCCGCCTTGGCACCGGCCGTGTCACCCGTCTTGAGGCGCAACATCGCGCGGCTCCAGCGTTCAAAGGCTGCGTTGGGCGAGACCACCACCGTCAGGTCCAGATAACGGATGGCATCCTCGAAGGCATCCTTTTTCAGGGCGATTTCCACGAGATTGGCCAGCAGCCGGGCGACAATGGCACGTTTCCCTGCGGGCAGCAGGTCGGCGTCCTGCAGGGTGCGTCCGGTGTTCATCCGCACCAGTTCCGCGGCCTCGATGATGCTCAGTTCCTTCCCGCCATCATACACGTCGATGAGCTGCGTGGGACCGTCCTTGGGAATGTGCTGCACGACGAAATGGCCGGGCAGGGGAATGCCCACGACACCCTCCACACCGATGCGCCGGGCCAGCTCCATGAAGACCAGTGAAAGGGTGATGGGAATGCCTTCACGGTCATCAAGCACCAGGTTCACGTAACTGTTGGCCGGGTTGTAGTAATCAGACCGGCTGCCGTGAAATCCGTTCTCCTCGAACAAATACTCGCGCAGGGCATCGATGCGTTCGGTCTGCGTGGGCCGCCGGCCCAGACGACTGCGCACCTCCTCCGCCATGGCATCGATCTGCTGCCGGTAATGCTCGGTGTCCAGCTCGGGGTCATCCAGCCGCGCGACCAGCAATGCCGCCTGCAACAAATCCGCGCCCTGCTCGCCGCCCTTGAACACCTTTGCCATGGCTTCTTCGACGGTTTTCTGATGCACCGCGCGGGCAAGACGACGGACCTGGGCCGCGCGCTGCTCCAGGCGCTTGGCCTCCTCGGCCAGCACATTCTGGGAAGTGCCGCCCTGTGGCAGCAACGCACTCACCGTGGCTGGATCAGGCAGTCCGTTCAACGGCAGCTCCCCGATCTTGCTGCGGATGCTCGTCACCACATGCTCCGGCGGCAGCGATGGAGCCAGTGTCCGGCCGATCTGGAAGCCCTTGAACGACGCCCGCGTGTCCCGGAATTTCGCCAGTCCTGACTGGGTGCCGCCCGCCACCCGCGCCTCGGCCTCGATGACCAGCGCGTCGTTCACGTGGCAAAGAATGCGGTCCTTCTCAACGCGCACCTTGAGCGTGTTCCAATCGCCCTGACGGTATTCGACCGACGCCACTTCCTCCATCACATGCCAGGTGAAGACATTCGGCCCGTCGAAGCGCGTCAGCCGCAGCCTGCCATTGCTTGGGTAAAAGCCGTAATGCTTGTCGCGCCCGTCCGATCCGAAGACCAGACCCGCCGCGCCGGCCTCGTCGTCCAGCTTCACCGTGACGGCCAATTCATAGGGAATCTTCGGCTTATCCTTTTCGTAAAGACAAAGAGCGCGCCCGCCAAAGCCCAAGCCCGAGCCTTCGACGCTGATTTTTCCGGCGCGTTGGGTCCAGCGCGCACCGAACAGCGGCGCCCACATGGCGGCGTCCAGCCTGCCGATGGTCAGCCAGCGCTCCATGGGAACGGGATGCGGCGTCTGCTGAAGCAGCTTGAGGGCGTTCACCGGCATGGCGAAACCGAGGTTGTCCGTGAGTCGCGATTTCATGGTGAGAATGCCCTGCACGTTGCCGCGCATGTCGAGCAACGGCCCGCCGCTGTTGCCCGGTTCCAGCGGAATGGCGAGCTGGATCATCTGGCCGGTCTCGGTGTCGCGCATGGCGGACACCACGCCCTGCACGACGCTGTATTCCAGGCCCTGTGGCGTGCCCAGGGCGATGACCGACGCGCCCTGCCTCAATGCATCCGAATCCCCAAGCGGCAGCACCGGCAGGCCATCGGCCTCAATCCGCACCAGTGCCAGATCGGTTTTCCGGTCCCAGGCATGCACCACGGTGGCATCGAACTTCCGGCCGTCCGCCAGCCGCACCTGGATGGGCCGCGCCTCGCCAATGACGTGCAGCGCCGTCGCGATCAACCCATCCTCGGCCACCACAAAACCGGACCCCACACCCTCCTCCGTGCCCTCGCGGCCCGTCACCGTGATCACCACCACGGACTGGCGCACGGCGCTGGTGAGTTCCTCCACGGACAACGGCTTGTCCGATGGCAGCACGAGATCCGCGGCACGCACCGCAGGCACAACAAGCAGGACGACTGCGAGCAATGGAAGCGCGCGAACCAGGGAGGCGGGGGACAGTTTCATCGGGATGAAAAGCAGGCGTTCAATCTTCTGCCGCAATGCACGTGGAATTTACGGCCTGTTTGAAAAATGACAAGAAACACTGCGGCAAGGCCATCCCTCAACTCCCTGCTTCACTCCGCGCCTCCGTCCCGCTACAACCATCAGCATCCGGCTCAATCCAAACCCGCATCCCATGCACACACATCTTTGCAGCATCGTCCTCGTCCTCGCCATCTCCGCCGTCACGACATCCCACGCCGCCGGCGATCCCGCCGATGCACTTCGCGCGGCCCTGTTGTTCCATGCCTCGTTTGACAAGGGGTTGAACGCCGACTTCGCCAGGGGTGACGCCACCTTGTATGCCGCCCCGGACAACAAACGCGCCACGTTCACACCCGGCCTTCCAGAGGGCGGCCATGTCACGCTCGCCAAGGGTGAAGGCCGTTTCGGCGACTGCCTGCATTTCACGCGCAAGGACAAGCCGCTGGTCTTTTTCAAGGGCGGCGAAAACATTGGCTATCAAACCAACAACTGGAGCGGCGCGGTGTCGCTCTGGCTGCGGCTGGACCCCTACAAGGATCTGGAGCCCGGTTACTGTGACCCGCTGCAATTCGTCGCCCAGGCCTGGGGCGAGGGCAACATGTTCATCGAGTTCAGCAAGGACCACACCCCGCGCCATTTCCGCTACGCCATCATGGCCGTGACAAAATTGTGGAACCCCAACAACGAAAAGTGGGAGGAGATGGCCAAACGCCCGATGGTGCCGGTGGAAACGCCGCCCTTCAGCCGCGAACGCTGGACGCATGTGGTCTTCAGCTTTGGCAACGCCAACACAGGGCGCAAGGATGGCTGGGGCAAACTCTGGCTTGATGGCCAATATCAGGGGGAATTCACCGGATGGGAAAACACCTTCAACTGGGACGTCAGCAAAAGCGCGGTGACCCTGGGCTTGAACTACATCGGCTGGATGGATGATGTGGCCATCTTCAACCGTCCGCTCACCGACGCCGAGGTGAAGGCCATCCACGGCGCCAGCCGTTCCGTGGGGAACCTGCTCATGCCTTGACCCGCGGGGGACATCCGCTCAAGCCGGCTTGATGGGAAGGCGGTTCTGAAAGCGGCGTTGTGGTTCACGCGAGGACGGGCCATGGGCGTGCGATTTCATCATCCATGGCAGCAGCGCCATGACGGCACCGCCGAGAACCAGCGCGACGGCCAGCAGGCACACCCACGGGTTGAGGGGATGCGGGGTCAGCGTCACCAGTGTGAGCGCTGAAGTGACGAGGAGCCCGTCTGCAAGCAGGAAGGGCCACACCGGCAGTGAGGAGGCAGGCCGGGCTGTGCCAGCATGACGGGGTGTATCCGCTGCAGAAGGTGCGACGGGTGATTTGCGTTCCGGGGCCGGAGTCGCATCGGCCGGCGTGGCCGCCTGCTGGGGCCTGGCCATGAAGAGCCGCACCACGCCGACCCGATCACCGGCGGCCTGATCCGTGCATGCAGACGCGTCAGCCGGTTTGCTGCCGGCCATCAACGGTGCCAGTCCTTTGCCAAGTGCGGGTCGCGCCACGCGTCGAGACTGACAGGCCGCCGTGTGTGTTCAAACGGAATTTATTCACAGGATGAGCAACGCGGCGCGATGCCGACGTTCATTGCCTGACCGGGGATCAGGCTGGCGCAAGCGTGGCTTCCGCCCGGGCGAGCGCATCCTTCAATTCCTGCATGCGCACCGGTTTGCTGACGTAGTCATCCATGCCCGCTTCGATGCAGGCTTCCCGGTCGCCGCGCATGGCGTTTGCGGTGAGCGCGATGACATACGAGCGTTTTTGAGGCAGAGACCCGCCTTCCCAGGCCCGGAGCTGTCGTGCTGTTTCATATCCGTCCAGCTCGGGCATCTGGCAGTCCATGAGGATGATGTCGCAGGGCACGTTGCGGACCGCATCCAGAACCTCGAGGCCGTTTCCGGCCACCACCACGGCGTCGTATCCCAGCTTGCCCAGCTGGAGGATGCCCAGCTTCTGGTTCACCGGGTTGTCCTCGGCGAGAAGGATGCGGCGGGGGCTTTTTTCGGGTGCCGCTTGAGGTGCCGGTCTGGAGGGTGCATCCCGCCGTTTGCGGATGTGGCTGGTGCGGCCCAACGCTTCCTGGATGGCCTCCAGGAGCGGGGACTGGCGCACGGGCTTGTTGATGCAGCGGAAAATGCCGTGTTGGGCAAGATTTCCGGCGGCAGGACGGCTGCCCGGGCTAGTCATGAGGATGCATTTCGGCGTGTGCACAAAACCTGCCTGTGCAATCCGGCGGCACAGCTCCATGCCCTCCATTTCAGGCATGTGCTGATCCACGACGACCAGGTCGAAAGGCTCGGCTGATGCATCGGCCTGCTGCAATTGATGGAGCGCGTCGTCCACCGTCAAGGCTGTCCGGACGACCATGCGCCAGTTGGTGATGCCTTCGGAGAGGGATGCCAGCGCGGATGCATTGTCATCGACCAGGAGGAGACGTCCGCCTTCGACCGATTGGGCGTCCATTCGATGTCCGTTGACCTTGGAGGCATCGGAGACGGCCAGCCGGATGGTGAACCAGAATGTGGAGCCCTGTCCTGGCGCGCTGGTGACGCCGGTTTGTCCCCCCATCATTTCGGTCAGTTTCCGGCAGATGCTCAGACCGAGTCCTGTGCCGCCATACTTGCGGGTGGTGGAGCCGTCCGCCTGTTCAAAGGCCTTGAAAATGCGTTTCTGGGCCTCCTCCGTCATGCCGATGCCCGTGTCTTTGACATTGAAGCGGAGCGTGGCGGACCCCTCCTGGACGTCCTGCGAGGAGACGCTCACGACGACCTCGCCGCGGGAGGTGAACTTGATGGCGTTGCCGATCAGGTTGAC
>CAYQCZ010000349.1:0-5136 GCA_964415955.1 uncultured Verrucomicrobiota bacterium
CCCGTCGCTTTCCTTGCCGTATTCGTAGCGCACACCATACGCGGCAGTGCCGGTGCGGGATTTGAGGGAACCATCCTTGTAATGGGTGTCGATGGTGGTGGCACCATTGGGCAGGGTGGTCGTGCGGACAAGTTCACCGCTGCCATTGATTGTTTCGGCCACGCTGGTGGTGTTCGTCAGTGCATCGCTGCTGCTGGTCAGGTTACCGGCGGTGTTGAACACGGCGGTCTGCTGGATGATCTGCGAACTGTCCGTGCCCTGCTGGATGGATTGGAGGACGTTCCCGGCGGCGTCATGCACGATGATCTGGCTGATGGACCCGCCCGTGGGGCCGGGCCGTGTGATGGAGGTTTTGCGTTTGAGATCGTCGTAGGTGTAGCTGGTGGTGGTGCCATCGCGGTCTGTCTCCGAGGAAAGCCCGCAGCAGATGTAGTCAAACAGCTTGAACGTGCCGTCCAGATACGTGATGCGACCAGGCCGCAGGAACAGGTCGAAGTCACTGTAGATTTCCTGGGAAGTGGTGATGGAGGAATCGATATCGACCGTGGTTCTGGAGATCAGATGCCCGAGCGGGCCATTGGTGGAGATGGTCGTGGTGCCGCTGGTGATGTTGGTGCCCGAGCCATCGGGGACACCGGTCGAAGAAACCGTCACCAGATTCGTGGAGGCATCGTGGGAGTAGGCGTTGACGGTGGCCGTGCCATCCGGGTGGGTGATGAGCCATGGTTTGCCGGCGAAATCACCGGTAGCGATGCGTTTGGTGACGGTGACAAGGTTGTTGGCGGCATCCCATGCGGCCCCCGGTGTCTGGCAGCGGATTTCCCATGTCTCGTTGGTCTTGTAGATGTGGTAGGTGCGCGAAATCTCGGTGCCGAGAAGCTTTTCGGTGACGGTGCGGGGCTCGTCTGGTGACACAGTGCCATCGTCGCCAGCGGCAGTAACGGGGGCGTAGGAGGTCTCCGTCAGACGGCAAAGACTGGCGGTTGTCGTCGGTCCCTGATTTACAAACCCGGAGTAGTGCGCCGTCTCCAAACCATTTCCGGCATAGACGTGGTATTCCCACGAGCCATCGCTTCGCGTCACCTGTTGCAGGAGTCCGTCAGACGCGTATGTGTTCGTAGTCCCTTTGGCAGCCGCTCCTTCACCCACAATCTCCTCAATCTTGCCCAGCCCCCATGAGAACAACTCGTATTTGCTGACGGTCTTCTGCAGGACCGTGTCACTGGTCGGATCAAGCACCAGCCGGGTTTCGACGAGCGCCACATTGTTGGTTCCGGCTGCGCTGACAAGCCTCTCTTTGCGGAGGTTGTTGCCGCTGGTCAGCGTCCAGTTGAAATCGGCATCAGACCATGAGTATTGGTTGGTGATGGACGTCGCGCCACGGACCTCGGTGATACGAAGTTTAGTGAACACATTCGTGGAGGCGTCGGGATTTTCGATGATCCAGCTGACGAAGGGCGCCTGATTGGTCAGATACACACCGTTGGATGCGGCGTAGTAATGCAGGGCATACTTGAACTGATTGCTCGCCACGACGCTGACCAGAGCCATGGGGGCGCGGGCCTCAACGATGTTTCCACTGCCGTCGCGGGCGATGGACGCGAAGCCTGGGAAGGTGTGATCGTTTAGCATGGCCGGGGTTGAATGAAGCAGCGATGGTCTGCTGGCCTTGATGGTGAGATCACCCACCATGTAATCGTTTGTGGTGATTCCGAGGCTGAAACGGGCATCCACGCTGTTCAGAGACAAGTTTCCAGTTCCGGGAAGCTGGATGTTCTGCTGGGAGCAGCCGCAGCCCGTTGGGGATACTTTTCTCAGGCAGAAATTGTCGGCCGTAGTAAGGGACCATGTGAACGGAAGGGCCGGAACAACGGGGAGATGCTCAGGAAGCACAAATTCATACCATCCCGCATCGACCTGCGGAGGAATGGGGAAAGACTTCTTCGCGTAAGCAGGTGGAATGGGAGCGGGGTTTCCGCACTCGGGGGAGTGCACGTGATCAGTCTGGTTCCAGGTGATCTCATATGCCTGATCCTTTTCCAGGTAAACTCGCGCCTTGTTCCGGCCGATCATATACATCGAGCCAAGACCGGGCAGCGAATTGTTGTAAGCGTGGAAGACATAAATTTCTGCAAGCGCATCCGTGCTTTTGCGCCCACTTGGAAGCTGGACCCATTCAGATGGCCAGGCTGTGCCTGCTGCGTCAGAAACAGCCTTGTGCATGTCATGCCCCACGGCACCGCTCCAGATTTCAGTCAACGTGTAATGCCCCCCCGGCCATGAAAGCGTGTTCCCGTTCCACGAGTAGCCGGGAGCTCCCTCTCCAGCAGCTTGAAGATGGTTGTAGAGATTATCCAGTGGATCAGGCTCGCTGTAGTAGTCAGCAGCCCAGGAGGGCGTGAATAAACTGCTCCATGAACTCCAGGTGTCCCAAGTTGTTTCCCAATCATAGGGGCCATAGTTGCCGCTTTCGTTATGAACCTCTCCACTGCCTTGCCATGCAACTGGAGTAATTGCTCCGGTCTGGGGGTCACGTTGGATGGTATAGTCGTGACTGTATGTCCATGTGTCATTCCCCGCAGAATCCGAGTAATCCACTATGCATTGGTAGGTTGTATAAAATGCGGGCCAGCATTCCGAACTGGGTCCTGGGATTCCATAGTTCCCAGCCGTGGCACTCTTGTGCATCTCGTAAAGGTTGTGCCAGTTGAGCGGCTGGCAACGACTGCACGATGCGCCGGAGGCCAATCCATCCCGTGGTTGGGCCAGACACGCCAAGGTCACACTGGCTGCCAGAACAGCGGTTGATCGTTCAGGAAACCACCCTGCCGATGCCCAACGTGACGACACGAGTTCCAACAATCGCCCAAGTTTATTGAACATATTTTCCTCCTCTTGATCTCACTTCAATACGGTAAAGGTCACCAGGCGCACTGCGCCACCGGTATCAGCGACTGCACCGGCAACGAGCGGGTTTCTTCCCTGCAACCATTCGATGTAATCACTCACACCGTCACCATCGGTGTCCGGATCATCCGGGTCGGTTCCCAGCGCGTTCTCCAGGGCGTTGTTCAGGCCATCGCCGTCGGTGTCGTTGATGGTATAGGTGCGGAAGTTGTTGTAGGTGACGGTGGGTGACCATTCAGTGAGGTCGCCATCGGTATCGCTCTCCGCAGTGAGCTGAAAATGAATGCTCTGCCCGGCAGCGACATTGGTGCCGGTGTTCACCTGTATCAGCGGCGAGGCTGCGGTCAGCGAGGTCCAGTCCAGCGCGGTGGCGCTGTTCACCAGCACGCGCAGGGACACGCCATCCACGGTGTCCTCCGGGAAACTCAGCAGCGCCTGTCCGCTCACGGTGATTTCACCGTCCAAGGGTGCCGAGAAGGTGCGGACACTGTCACTGGTGGCACCGGGATGCTGGTGCAGGGGTGCCACCAGACATAGAACCTCGTTGGTGCGCCGCCATGCGTCGAGCGTGAGGTCATAGAAAGGCAGGAAACTATCGGGAAGCCCCATCTGGTTGGTGGAATAGAGGTAATACCACTGGTTTAACCCCTGTGTGTCCGAGAACCCCTCATAGGCACTGAAACGGTGATGACCACCCGTCATGTAATCTGTCTTTGAGGCCCGGGCATACAGGGTCACGCTGTTGGTCAACAGCAGGCCGGTGGTGTAGGCACTCCACTCGATGCGGTCGAAACTGTATTCGATGGCGGCGTTGGTGGTGGCACATGACAGCGTGGCCGTGATGGCATTGGAGTAGTTGCCGGAGGCATGGGAAAACTCGGGGGATGCCGATATGAAAGTGAAGAGCCCGCTTTCGTTGATGATGCCTGCATAGCCGGTCTTCGTGGCGGACACGATGAGCGTCCCGGTCCCGTTGCCAACGCCGTCCAGCACATTGCTTCCGGTGTAGTTGCTCCAGGTGAGGCCACCATCCACGCTGTATTGGAGGCTTGCGCCGGTGGTGGCGTTTGAGAGCGTCAAGATGGTGGCGTTGGTGAACACGCCATAGGACGGCGCGATGGAGGTGCTTTCGATGGAGAAGGTGTAGATGCGCACCGTGCTGGAGCTGTCGTAGTAGCCCGCTTTGATGGTCTTCGCATAGACGGTGGCCAGTCCGTCCACGGTGAATGCGCCCGTGTAGGCATTCCAGTTGGTGCCATCGTAGCTGTATTCGTAGGAAGCCCCGGAAAGCGCGCTGCTGATGGTCACACTGACGGCGTTGTGATAGTTGCCGCTGGAGGGGTCCACAGAGGGCGATGGTGCCGTGGGCAGTATGTAGCTTGCTGAAGTCACCAGGCTGTTATTGTATCCGGACTTGACGGCAAAGGCTTTCAAGGTGCTCTCGGTCGTTACTGAAATGGCGGATGAATAGACCGTGCTGTTGGTCGTGGGTGTGGAACCATCCGTGGTGTAGTAGATCGTGGCATCGCCGTGGCCTGACACCGACAGGGTGACGTTGACAGGGACTGTGGCTCCGGAAGCGGGATCGAAGGCCACGGCTGGAAGCTGCGGATTGGGACCGTTGGTCGAGGAGAGGTCCACGATCTGGAGGCCATTGACGACGTCCATGTAGTAGCCTCCTTCCTGCATCTCGATCAACACGGTCTCGTTAGTGCCCACGACCAGATTAGTAAACACCACGTAATGCACGTTCTCCGTCCAGTTGGTGTCAATGGGATCGGGTGGGTAGGTATATTTCCAACTGCTGAAGGCATTGGTGCCGACGCTGACACGGAAACCCTCGCCATCCTCATAGCTCCAGCCTGCGCCATAAAGGTAAAGGTCATACGTTCCGGCAGGCAGGTGGTTGATGGCGATGCTGGGATCAGCGGGAATATAGACGTAGTCCATCAAATCATCGTCCCAATCCTCGTAGACCAGCCAGGCATCAGCGTAGAGGAAGGAATCCAGCATGATGTTCTCGGCGTAGTTGTTGTCCACGCTGAGCAGGTTGGTGATGGTGACGGTGACCGGGGCGTTGGAGCCGGAGGCCCATACCAGATTGGTGAAGGTGTCATGCGTAATGACGGGCACCTGTGTGCAGGTGCCATAGAGCGTGTAGTTGGAGGCCACCGTGGGGGTGTAAAAATCTTTCTGTAAATTGTCTTTCTTCCACTTGGCACCACCCCT
>CAYQCZ010000350.1:0-5135 GCA_964415955.1 uncultured Verrucomicrobiota bacterium
GCCTTCACCGAGATCACCGCTGAAGCCGGCGAAAAGGAAAAGCAGGCCACCAAAGCGGCGGATGAAATCATTGAGGTGCAGTTCTCCGAGGACGCAGCCACCAAACCCCTGCGGGAGCGAATCACCAACTGGATGCTCGAAGACCCGGACAAGCGGGTGTCAGAAGTCCAAAAGTGGCTGGCTGCTCGAAAGCCGCCGGTCACACTGACTCCCACCTTCTGGGTGGACAATGACAAGACCCCGGTGGTCGAACTCCTCGACGCCATCTTGCATTTCAAGATCAAGTAACCCCAAGCACCCTGAGTCTATGCCCAACATCAAGCAGAAGATAAAGAACGTTCCCAATAAAGAAGTTCCCAAACGCGTGGAACTGATAAAGGCGGACCCCCGCTATGTGTCCCACAAGGTCATTGACCAGGGCAACGGCAAAAGCACCATTGAAGTGGTGTTAAAGCAGGATTAGGAACGCGGTCTATATCCCTTCTCACCCCAGTGATAGCAGAGGCCGTGGATCCTCCTTTGAAGCGGCAGAGCTTTCCTGATTCGGTCTGGCGAGAAAATCCATCAACCGCTCGCGCAACAGCCCGGCGGGCCGGAATACGTTCCCTTCCCATGCTCCGATCGTCGTCTGACTGACGCCCAGCGCCGCTGCCGCCTGGTTCTGCGTCAGCCGGGCTTCCATCCGTTTGCATCGCAACCGCTCGCCCAGGTTTTTGGGGATTGCGGGCAAGGGCTTTACGACCCTACGATTGACGTCAATGTGATGCCGCGATATGGAAATCTGGCGCTGTCCAATTCCCAACAGTTGTATCCCGCTGGGAGAGGGAGGAGTTGATCACGCATGCAAACAAGCTGGACGCTGGGTTCGCAAAAGCAGGATTGGATCATCCGATCATGTGGACACTTTTCCTTCTCCCGGCGGGAGAAGGTGAGGATGAGGGGGGAAGCCTCGCATGGCCGCGCATTATTGGACCTCACACGACCCTCCTGGACACTTCATCTCTTTCGGTTCGTCTGTTTGCTTCGCATCCACAATCCGGATCTCGATACGGTTGCCTTTCAGCATCTGGTAATGAACCCAACTATACATCTTTTTGTCCTTTATCCCGTGGACCGAGAAATGGAGATTTCGCTCATCGGGTGGCCTGTCCTGATTTACGAACGAGTTGAGAGAAGCCCCCCACGTAATCGAACTCATCCAGTCCGACCGTGCAGACTTTGAGTGTATTCACGTAGACCTCAAATGCGATCATATGTGCAGTGGTGCCCAACGACAGCGCAATCGGCGCCTCTCTTCAGTAGGGCCTGTGTTTGCTGGAGATTTTCTCTGAGCAATCTTGCGGCGTATCAGCCATGACTACGAACTACAGACGACAAGCAATGATGCTTCACTGGAACAGACGGCTTGCCATCTCAAATCCGGTTCAGAACTTCTCTGCAAGGTATTGCTTCCACTCTGGATGTTTGAGCAAACCAATCGTGAGCCCCGTCCACATCCCGCCAAGCAGAAGACGAATGATGTCTTCCCGTTCCACGGCGCCGTCTGCCTTCCAGGTTTGTATGGCTACATATATCGAACCGACGACTATCAGAGCTCCCATCAGTGACAGAGATGCCAGGGCAACTTTCATTGTGATGGACCACGGTTTGTCGGCTGAGATGTTCATTTTGAACTTTCTCCCTGCCTGCAGGTCACCTCGCCACGAGTTTCCAGACCTTGCCCGTTTGTTCGACCAGGCCGTTTTTATCGTTGGTCAGCACATAGACCTCACCCTCGGCATCCTGTCCAAAGGACACGACGAAGCCCTTGAGTTTGCCTTCATTCTTCATCTTCTCATCGGACGAGCCGGTGAGTTTCAGGCGGTCCATGGTCCAGGTGGTTTGTGATTTGTCCTTGGGTGGCGTTGCCACGAACAACGCACCGCCGGGCGCGAACTTGAAGGCCTGCCAGTCACCGAAGATGTATTTGCCCACGAGGCTGGGAATGGCGCTGCCACGATAGATGTAGCCGCCCGTGATGCTGGTGCCCATCGCGTCGGCATCCTTCGGGAAGCCTGCGCTGCTCTTGTATTCCAGGATCGGGTCGGTGAGCGGCTCGCCCAGATGACCGGTCTTGGGCTTGTCCGGCACGGCCTTGGGCTTGTCCGGGTCAAAGCCATGGAAACCTTCGCGGATGTTCCATCCGTAGTTGGCACCTTTCTTGCCGATGTTCACCTCCTCGAACATTGTCTGGCCCACCTCACCCC
Organism: uncultured Verrucomicrobiota bacterium; assembly: GCA_964415955.1. Classification (GTDB taxonomy): domain Bacteria; phylum Verrucomicrobiota; class Verrucomicrobiia; order Limisphaerales; family CAYQCZ01; genus CAYQCZ01. The sequence goes on from CAYQCZ010000350.1 coordinate 2,247, forward strand.
AGATTAGCTTCCGGTCGCCGTCCATGTCGAAGGACATGCGCCACGGATTACGGATGCCATAGGCCCAGATTTCCGGTTTGCCCTTCTTGCCATCGGCGAAGGGATTGTCCTTCGGGATGCCATAGGGGCTGCCCTTGTCCACGTCGATGCGCAGCATCTTGCCCAGCAGCGTGGAGAGGTCCTGTGCGTTGCCGTGCGGGCCGCGTGTCTTGCGTCCGGGTTGATCCACATCATTGGCCGCGCCGCCGTCGCCTGCGGCAATGTAAAGGAAGCCGTCCGGCCCGAAGCCGATGGAACCGCCGTTGTGATTGAAATACGGCTGATCGATCTCCAGCAGCACCCGTTCCGAGGTGTCGTCCGCCGTGGTCGGATCGTCCGCCTTCGCCTTGAACTCCGAGATTACCATGGTGTGATCGTAATCCGCGGGTGCGGAGGCGCGCCGCTTGCCGCTGTAGCAGACATAAAACTTGCGGTTGCTGGTGAACTTGGGATGAAACGCAAAGCCCAGCAGGCCACGCTCATCAAAGCCCTTCTTGAGGTCAGTCATCTTCGGGCGCAAATCCAGAAACAGCGCCTCGCGGACCTTGCCATCCTTGCCCAGCACATGCGCCGTGCCCGGCTGGTCACCCACAATCAGCGCCCCGTTTCCGCCGGGGATGGACTGGCAGAACATCGGGCTGACGAAGCCGTCTGCGACCAGTTGCAAATCAAGCTGCGGTTCGGCGGCGGACGCCGTGGCGCAGAGGGCCAGCGATGCAAGGAGTGCAAGAAGGGGTTTTGTGCGGGGATGAAAAGTGGTGTTCACGCCGCGCACTGTAGCCAACCCCGGCCCGATGACAAGCCGCAGACAAACGGACCCGCGGCCCTGGCGCTTCGTCCTCCAGTTCAATCATTGCCTCAACAGCCCCGCCACCTCCCTGATCCGGCAACCCCTGGCTGCTGGTGTGGGGTGGTTGCCTGGCGTGATCCGTCGTGGCAGGGCGCGCGCGGTTTCTTGTGGGCTGCGTGGTGGCGGCTGGCATTGGTGCCGCGGTTTGACGTCGCTGGTTGACGGTGGAATGGGCCGGTGAGCATCATCCGCGCATGAACATCCAGGGCAAGGCAGCAGTGATCACGGGCGCGGGACGCGGGGTGGGGCGGGCCACGGCGCTGGCGCTGGCCCGCGCGGGGTGTCATGTGCTGGTGAACTACCGGTCATCCGCCGCGGGTGCCCGGGCAGTGGTGGCTCAGGCGCTGGCGCAGGGGGTGAAGGCGGTGGCGTTTCGAGGGGACGTCGCCTGCGACGAGGATTGCCGGGCGATGATGAAGGCGGCCGTGGAGGCGTTCGGGCGGCTGGATATTCTGGTGAACAACGCCGGCACCACGCGGTTCATTCCGCATGGGGATTTGGCGGCGGTGACCGATGCCGATTGGGGGAACATGTTCGCCACGAATGTGAAAGGGGTTTTCCAGTGTGTCCGCGCGGCGCGGCCTCATCTGGAGGTGCAGGGCGGGATGATCGTGAATCTTGCCAGCGTGGCGGGCATTTATGCGACGGGCAGTTCGATTCCTTATGCGGCATCCAAAGCCGCGGTCATCAACATGACGGTATCGCTGGCACGCGCACTTGGTCCGGGGATTCGAGTGAACGCGGTGGCTCCGGGGTTTATCGAGGGCGACTGGCTCAAGGAGGGGTTGGGGGAGGGCTATGAGCGTGCACGCACGGCAAAGGCCGCCCAGTCGGTGCTGGGCCGCAACTGCCAGCCTGAGGATGTGGCCGCAGCCATTCTGAGTCTCATCACGGGCAGTGACCTTGTGACCGGTCAGACCTTGATGTGCGATGGCGGATTCAACATCGGGCCGAGGTTGTGATTTGGGCGGTCGGGAGGGCGGACTGCCGTGCGGGGACCCAACATGATGAGTCCCAGGGGGGCGTGTTCATGCGCACGGTGGACACAAGGTCTTTGGGCGGCAGCAATCTGCGGGCCAACTGCGGGTGGAATATGGCCGGGTAAATTGACTGCAACCGGTTGCTTGACTTGAACCGCAGTGCCCCGCATGTTCCGTGGCTATTTTGCTGCCGGTTGCTGGCAGCCGTCCCAAAGCGATATGACCAAAGTTAAGCTTCGTCCCTCCACCGCCAACAAGACTGCGGCCTCTCGTGCATCGAAGGCCGCCGTGAAAACCACCGTCCGAGCCCAGCGGAAGCCCGTTGCCAAGGCTGTCACAAAGACCGCCGCCAAACCCGCGCCCAAGGCTTCGCGCAAGGCTGCTGCGGTTGAAGCGCCGTCCTCCCCCTCGCCAGCCTCCGGGGTGAAGCCTGCGGCTCCGTCCCCGGCAAATCAGGCGCCGGGCCAGCCCCCCGCACTGGATGTCAGCCAGCTCCCCGAGTCCATCAAGACCCAGTCAGGACTCGACCTCACCGAGAAGTTCAAGGAGCTCGTCCGGCTCGCCCAGGAGCAGGGTTACCTGACCTACAACGACATCAGCGACGCCCTGCCGGACGCCATGAACAGCCCGGAGGAGATGGACGAAGTGTTCATCAAGCTGCGCAGCCTGGACATCGAGATCGTCGATCAGGCGGAAGTGGATCGCGTCAAGCAGCCGGAGCCGGAGGAGGAGGAGGACAAGTCCCGCCTCGACATTCTGGATGATCCCGTGCGCATGTATCTCAAGCAGATGGGCCAGGTGCCGCTGCTTACACGGGAACAGGAGGTGGAGATTTCCAAGCGCATCGAGGATGCCGAGAACGAGGTCAAACGCATCATTTACAGCTTTGGATTCTCAGGCAAGGAACACATTGCGCTGGCTGAAAAGCTCATCTCCGAGCCACCCAAGGAACGCTTCGGCCGCGTGATTGTGGACAAGAAGATCGAGGGCCGGGAAAACCACCTCAAGGTGCTGCGCAAG
>CAYQCZ010000351.1:0-5131 GCA_964415955.1 uncultured Verrucomicrobiota bacterium
GTGCACCTGTTCCGGCACCGCATCCCCCTTCGAGTCAAGTTATGAAGTTCCGCCCGTCAGAACGTGGTGTGGCGCTGATCACGACGCTGATCATGCTGGCGCTTGTCACCAGCATGTCGGTGGCGTTCCTCGCCCTGACACGCCGCGAAAAGGGCTCGGTCACCAACACCGAACGCCTGAGCACCTCCGGACAGCTCGCGCAGATGGCCTTCAATCGCGCCCAGGTCGAGGTCGCCTCGCGCATGATCAGCTCGGGCAACCGCCATGCCTACGACCTGCTGGTCTCCACCAACTACAGCAACGGCGGGTTCATCTCCGGCGACACCACCACCATCAACGCGAACTACACCTACAGCTCCGGCTTCGCCCTGAGCATGGCAGACCAGGTGCAGAACATCGCCAACCTCTTCTACGACCCGCGCCCGCCGGTGTATGTGGACACCAACGCCAGCGGCACCACCGGCCCGCTGGATTTCCGTTTTTACAATGATCTGAACCGCAACCGCCGCTTCGAGGCGACCGGTGTGTTCGATGAATACGACAACTTCAACAACAACCTCGGTCCACGTCCCTTCACCGGCGATCCGCAGTGGGTCGGAGCCCTGGAGCGGCCGGAATCCCGGCATTCTGGAAACAACCTGTTCCTCGGACGTTATGCCTTCATGGCACTGCCGGCGGGCAAATCGCTCGACCTGAACTGGATTCACAACCAGGCCAAATACATTGCGCCCAATCTGGAGGGTTACGTCCGCAACCATGGCTATCTGCCCTCCGAGATGAACCTTGCGGCGTTCCTTGTCGGCCTGAACACCAACGCCTGGCCGCTCAACAGCTATGTGTATCAGCCGGGCCTGCTGCTGGCCAGCGGCGGCACGGCATTCCAGGACGCTCTGGCGCTCTCCTACTACCGGGCCAACAGCAATTATTTCTCACTCAGCAACATCAGCCATCTCTTCGGCCCGGTCGGCACCACCGAGCTTTCCATCAACCTGCTGGATGACTACGGCGATGGTTTCACCGATGCGAACGGCAACCGCTTTCTGATGACCGGCACGTCGCTGCCCACGGTGCTGGGACGCGATGACAACGTGCTGCCCGGCTCGATCCCTCCGTGGTTTGGCAGTCCCAAGCCGCGTCCGTATTTCGACATCATGAGCGACCTGTTCCGCACCGGCAGGGCGTATGCGCCGATGGTGGCGCGGATGACCTCCCGGATGAACGTGCCTCCGGGGCACTACGACCGTTACACCTTCTACCGTCTGGCGGCCCAGCTCGCGGCGGATTCCGAGCTGGACCGCACCACGCATCAGATTCACCTGAACTACAACAACCTCACCTACGGGCGTTTCCGCGCGGACGTGGACGTGAATGGCTCGACCGACACGATTTTCGTTCCGGACTTCTCGGTGAACAACGGCCAGCTCGTCACCTTCACCGAGGAACTCTTCCCCGGCGGCACGGTGACGCCGAGCGGGGGGCTGCCGCAGTTCGTGTCGCGCCGCATCACCTATCGTGCGTTCAACGTGACCTATGTGCCGGCGGGTGTGACTTTCCAGATCACCTTGGATGGCGTGAACGCGCTCGACATCAACGCCGGTCCGGCGGGCACCTACTCCTACGTCTATTCGCTCACCGCGCCGTTTGATGCGAACCGCCAGACGGATTTCATTCCGTGGGAGCCGGTGCAGTTCTTCGGCTCGGTGGCCAACGCCCTGTTGAAACAGCACCATGGCCTGTCCATCGACGGGCAGGGGCCGAACATCCAGCTCTATCCGAACAACAATTTCACCGCGGACGTCCGGCGCACGCTCCAGCTTGCGGCCAACATCTACGAGGCCACGCGCGGCGCGCGTTATCCGGAGTGGAATTCCACCGTGCAATATCCCGATGTGGCCAACGGCAACAACCGTTTCGTGTTGTGCTCCGGCATCTCCTATGAAGCCGTCGGCTCACCGCCTCCGGGTCAGGAGCCCGCGTCCTTGATCGGCGCCAGTCCGGGCTGGAATTACCTCCCTGTGTATCCCAGCGTGTTCAGGCCGCTCTATGCGAACATCGGCGGCGAGATTTACATCACGGGTTTTCAGCACGAGACCAACGCCCTGTTCCTGCAAAATTATTTCGTGGACATCAAGGATCCCGCCCAGCTTCCACTGGTGGGCACGGACGTGAACATCTACGGCGTGTCGCCCATCATCGCCACGCGCAAGGGCATGCCCAGCTTCAACGAGTTCACGCTGGAGACCATCGCCACGCTCACCCGCAAGCTGGAGTTCTACAAAAACCAGACCAACGGCCCCATCGTCGCGACCAATCAAATGCTGATCCTCAGCATCACCAACGCCGTGGGCATCGAGGGCTGGAACTCCTATCTGCACAGCTTCCCAAGCAATGTGATCCTGCTGGTCACGAACAACTTCAGCGCCGCCATCGCCACCAACACACTCCAGAGCAACATCTACGCCTACGGCCCCAGCAACACCACGCTCACGGACCTGAACCTCATCCGTTACACAAATGGTGCTGCCGCGCTCGCCAGTCCCTGGCAGCCGCTTGGGTTCAAATTGTTCCGTGGCGGCGAGCCCACCATGCTGGCCGGGCAATATGTCGAGCGTTACGGCTTCAATGCCTCGCTCTCGAACTACTTCACCAACATCCTGACCCCGGCGGGGGTGGGGGCCTTCCAGCGTTCCTCGGGTTTTCCGGTCCCGAGCTGGTATCTGAACGCCACCAACCGCTTTGTCTATGCCGCCATCCAGGGGCCTTCGCTGGCGGCGGGCCATGTGCTGGACATGGTGACATTGGATGACATGAACGTGAGCATTGATCTGACGCAGGCATTGCTCAACGACACCGCGCAGGCGGCCGGCCTGCCCAACATGTGGCTGACAAACCGGTTCAACAATGCCGACATCACCATTGCGCCCGAGGGTGTCACCAATCAGATCATGGTGTCGCTCGGCGTGCCGCGTTTGAGCCCGACCCTGTGGCAGCGTTACAGCGCGCCCAGTGGCATTCAGAACGTCGATTTCCAGATCAACAAGTTCCGAAGCTTCATGGGGCTGACGCCCTATCCTCCCTACAATCGCGCGCGCATTCCTCCGACCACCAATGCCGCCGCACCCTTCGCGCCTACGCGCAAGTATTACGACATCAAACGCTGGTCCGTGAACGACCCTGCGGTGCATTTCAACACGACCGACCTCTCCCGTCCGGTGGTGGACCAGCTCTACAATGCCTACCCGCCCAACACCGCCACCTACTGGCAGTTCACCCGCGCCAATTACGGCAAACCCGTCGAGCAACGCATCACGCCCTACAGCCCATGGGGTGGAAAACGCGACCCCGCCACGTTGCTGACCGCCTTCGACCAGGGTGTGACGAATGTGCCGCCGCCCACGCTCGATCCGCTGGACTACGACATGTCCATCAAGGATTCGCTGGTGCGGCGTTCCGACGACTGGGCATTTCCCGATGGCAAGATCGGCAACGTGGGCTGGCTGGGACGTGTCCACCGTGGCACGCCATGGCAGACGATCTACATGAAGGCCGTCCCCGCCAATGCCAACAGTTGGAACACCTGGATGGGGCAGGGCAGGCTGGGGTCGCATCCCACCAATGACTGGGGCCTGTTCGACATGTTCACCATCGCCGTGGATGCCAACGCGCGTCGCAGCCTGCTCTCGGTGAACCAGACCAACGAAGCCGCCTGGGCTGCCGCGCTGGGTGGCGTACTGGTGCTCTCCAACAGCACGGATTATGTGTTCAATCCGCCCGCCACCGCACCGGCCTACGACGATCTCCAGATCATACCGTTCAATCCCAACGACCCGGCCAGCTACGCCTTCAAGACGATCCACAACGCCATCGTGAACCGGCGCAACAACCTCAACAACCAGACCCTGCCGCAGGTGTTCACGAACATCGGCCAGATTCTTGCGGTGCCTGAGTTGTCCGTGGGGCCGATCGTGGGTGCCACGCTCAATTCCGAGGTGCTGCCCTCGCCCTTCATCAATATCGGCTTTCCGGTCAATCCCGACCCATGGTCGCCGGAACAGAAGTATGGCATTCCCGATGCCGTCTATGAGCGCATCCCGCAGCAGATCATGTCGCTGCTGACGGTGGAGGATTATCCGCGTGTGGCCATCTACGCCTACGGCCAGGCTCTGGAGCCCGCAGCACGTTCCCGGGTGCTGACCCCCGGCAATTTCTACCGTCTGTGCACGAATTACGCCATCAAGGGCGAGGTGGTCTCCAAGTCGATGGTCCGTTTCGAGGGCATCAATCCCTCGCTCGGATTCAACACCACCAACAATGTGGACATCGCCAATGACACCATTGGCATCAACCAGGTGGTCTTCCGCCTGCGCCACACCCAGCGCAACTGGGGCAACATCTGGAACACGCCGGTGGTGTTCCGCCCCGTGCCTGAGGCCGGCGTGGCCACCGCACTGCCCGCGCCGCTGGTCTATGGGCGCACCTATTACATCGTGAATCATGGCGTGGATTTCATCCGCCTGGCGCTCACGCCGGGTGGAACCCCCATCGACCTGACCGACACGGGCGTTGGCATCAACGCCGTCACCACCATCCCCAAGGCCGTGGTGGAACGTTACAATTTGATCCAGCCGGATTAGCCGCTCATGAACCGTCGCACGTCCATCCATCGCAGCGCACGGCGTCCCCGTCCGGGACGCTTGGTCCGCAGTGGCCACGCGTGCGATGTGGCCGTCATCCGCGTGCTGCCGGTGGAGTCGTGGACGTTTGAATCCTTTGAATGTACGGTGAACAAGGCTGAAGTGGTTTACCTGCCTTTGACGCGGCGCGTCGCGGCGGGGGTGCGGGATGTATGCTTATGAAAGCCCGTGCCTGGTATCTTTTGAGCCTGATGCTGTTCCTCGCGGCGGCATTGTGCTGGCGCATGGCGGAAGACCGCCGTGTGCAGAAGCAAAAGGCCCCTGCGAAGCCCGCCGTCCGCCAGACAAAGTCCCCCGCGGGACCGGTCGTCCAGGCGGTGCGCCCGGTCCCCGTCCCGCTGCTCGTGGTGACCAACGCCCCCTCCGGCACGGATGTTTCCACACAGGCTCCCACGGCCGAGGAACTTTATCCGCTTCGTCTCAGCAACGCCGGCAAT
>CAYQCZ010000352.1:0-1447 GCA_964415955.1 uncultured Verrucomicrobiota bacterium
GGGTGGTGCCAAGTGGAAGAAAGACAATTTACAGAAAGATTTTTACACCCCCCTGCCACAGGGGGTGTGACATCGGTGGTCACTCTGGGTTCGAGACGGAGTTGCTGTTGAGACAGGCCTGAGAATGTCAGCTCCGGGGGCCATCTCCTGCCGGGAGTTGCGACAAGGCTGCCGCTGTTCCGACATCTGAGGTTTGACATCCGCTGTCACCGGAGTGTTGCATCCAAGCATGCCCAAGGTCGCTGAATCCATCCATACACGTCCGCCGTTCGAGCGCATGCTGCGCATCCATGAACGCATTCGAAGCGGCAAGTTTCCCAACTGCCAGCAACTGGCCAAAGAAATCGAGGTCTCCACACGGACCATCAAACGGGACATCGATTTCATGAAGTGCCGGCTGGATTTGCCCATTGAATACGACACCAAGCGTTATGGGTTCTTCTACACCCACAAAGTGGACCAATTCCCGAGCGTGCCCATCACCGAGGCCGAGGTGTTCGCCCTGCTGGTCGCCCACAAGGCGCTGGCCCAGTATCGTGGAACGCCCTTTGAGCAACCGCTTGAAACCGCCTTCCGCAAGCTGACCGGCCAGTTGAACACCAGTCATTCGTTTACGATCGGCAATCTTGAGCAGGCCTTGTCGTTCCGTCCCTTTGGCACCGAAGAGACGGATGTGGAAACATTCCAGATGCTCAGCCGGGCGTTACAGGAAGGGAGGGTGCTCAAGTTCAATTACAAGGGGCTTGGGGCCGACAAGTCCCAGACCAGGAAGGTGCAACCCTACCATGTGGCCTGTGTGGAGAACCGATGGTATCTGATTGCCAATGACCTTGGGCGGGGAGCGATGCGGACATTTGCACTGACCCGTATGAAGAATCTCGAACTCCTGAAAGAGACCTTCACCCGCCCGGAGGATTTCAGGATTGATGAGTATCTGAAGGGCAGCCTGGGGATCTACAAGGCTGGTGATGACTTCGAGGTGGTTCTGCACTTCGACAAATGGGCGTCGCAGTTGATCCGCGAACGGCGCTGGCACAGCAGCCAGGAACTGACCGACCTGCCGGGTGGTTGTGTGCGACTGCGAGTGCGCCTCAACAACATTGAGGAGGTGGAACGATGGGTGTTGAGCTGGGGTGTGCATGCGACGGTGGTGCGCCCGGAAGCTCTTCGGGAACGGCTCCTAACCACCGCTGAATCCTTGAAGGCCTGTTACGGTGAACCCTCCAAGGGATTCAAACCCTCAAAGACACGAAGATTGCCGGGCCTGTGACCACGGTTGTCATAGGGAGCGCAGCACCATGGATGAAACCGACAATGAAAGACATCTACAGCGAACCACTACTGCCGGTTACCGAGGGGAAGGATTCCCGATTTTGGGGAGGGCCAGAGGTGTTGTCCGGGAAGGAAATGGCCCGTGAAGCAATTCATTTGCTGGAAAGCACATCGA
>CAYQCZ010000352.1:1457-5128 GCA_964415955.1 uncultured Verrucomicrobiota bacterium
ATCCCGGCTGTCCGAGGTCCTTGGAACTGGCTCGGGACGCCAGAGCGACATGGCTGCGTCCCCACTGCAACCGGGACATGGCGGCAAGAATGGCGGGCTGCCTGCTGATGCACAGCGACCGCAGGGTGGGTTACATCGCAGTCGGAGAGTGCGGCATGCATGCAGTGATGAGGGTGCTGTCATTGGCGGCTCGTCTTGACCGGTCCGGGAAGTCGGTAGTCCTGGCAACGCAGCAGGATTATGAGAACTGCACTCGTGTTCTGGTCAGGATGATCTCGTCCGGGTTGATGATCACCAACAAGGCCATGGAGCCTGCTAGAATCCGCCGATGGGTGCGCACTTTTGTGGAGGAACGTCGCCCGGACGTGGTGATCATCGACGATCCGGACGTGGAAGCCCTGAGCTATCCACAATACACGCCTGAAACGAGTCGGTGGAGGTCACGCATGGAGTTCAGGGAGGCCGTGCGCGGTCTGGATGTGGTGTTGCTGATGCCGGGGTGAATCGATTCGACTCCGCATCAAACCAATCCCCTTATCACTGGTTTAGAAATGGGCCTAAAACTCTGCGCGTTCGTCTGTAGCCCGGGTCGTCTCTGTCGACGTCCTGAAGGGAATGCACTGGCAATACCCTCCAGCTTTGCCCTTCTGGCGTTGATACGTCCCACCACCTGCCGGATTCTTGGATCCAGGAATCAATTGGCCGTTCGCTGTCGGCTGGCACCGTTGGCCAAAATGCCACCTCCTGCAAAGTCGGTGGAGTCCAAGGCGAACCATCCAGGTGAAATTTTACGGAAGCACCATACTCAATGCACGAACGAAGCAATCCATGTTCAGCAACTTCACCCAGTGCAATCACCGCGCCGCTTTGACCCGCCACCAATCGCTCCCATGCCCAGTTCCGATTGGCTTTCACATAGTCGTCGTAAAGTGTGTGGTATCGCTTACGGACCGCTGGATCCTGAATATGGTCCCCCTTCATTCGGTCATCCCCGTAAAAGTCATCCCCATGCACGTCTGGGCTTCGTGTTACAAAGCATCCACGGCAAAGGTTGAAATAGCAAAGGTCTGCCGCAGTTCGAAACGGGAAGAGCAGTGATTCAATGTTCGAAAAATACCCAAAATCATCATCCCTCAAGACGCACTCTGTGAACATGGTGAGGAATGAATCAGCATTGCTGGCGCTTTGATAATCCGACAAGAGCAGGCCCGCACAATGTGGACTCCGACCTGCTATTACAGGGGGATAGCTCGGGCCAATCACAATCACACCCGAACGCGAGTCGGACTGATTTCCAACCCAGTCCGGAATCCATGGAAGAGGGATTTCATCATCCCACGCTGTAATCAATCGATCGCCCCCGTCAGGAAACAGCGCTCCATCGTTCCCGATCATTGCCTGTTGGCAGCCATACGACCCATCAAATTCAAAACCATCGTCTCTAACTGCATGAATGGTCGCTATTGTCATTGGGGAACTCGTCCAAATTGTCTCATTGGTAGGGTCGCCTTTCCTGCGGTGGTTGTTGTTCCAAAATTCAAGGGAATGATCTTTGATTGTTGGCATGGTCGGATGTTGCGAAAGGCATCAGCGGTTTTCTAGGACGGGCATTGTGCACATGGATTGACCTATCGCTCATGCGAGCATGGTGCAACTTTGCAGGATACAACTTATGAGAACACCCGTCCAAATTCGAAACCGCCTCCAGGAACTTTCCACGCTGATCAATCAGGAGCCTTGCTCAGTGCTGATGGATACTATTCAACTTGAGCAACCAAAGGGTTGGAGAGGAGCCAATGTGATCGTTACGAATGATTTCGAAATCGAGCCCGGTTGGATGGAAGCACACAAGCTATGGGTTCGTACCCGGCACGCTTCTGCATTGGGTTGGTTGCTCAGGCAGATCCGGGACGAGTTCATGGGATGGTATAACTTCCGAAACAAATACGGGTTTTTCGGATCCCTGGGACAGGCGGCATTACAGCACCTCGCACAACGCCAACCGGAAGTGGAAGATCCGAGGCCTTTATTGTCGGCAGTTTTGGGGCAAGCTGAAGAGTGGGCACAATGGCTGGTTCGTTACGGTGAATTGCCAGACAACGCACCTATTGTTCTCCACCATACTGACGCTAAGGGCAGGCAATATCGCACCGATCTTCAAGGGAGAGGAACGGTTTGACCATGCCTTTATCATGCTCCCATGCCTAAGCCATCCATCGATCATCAGGAGTTTCCTTTCGCGGATCACGCGCAACTCGACGAGTTGATCGCTTTCGCAGAGGACGAATTGCCGGAGTTGGAAAATTCCTTCCGGAAAAAGCGCCTGAAAAACAGACTGCGGCTGTGCGCCCTGTTTCGCTGCCTCCTAAAGATGGCCATGCAGGGCAACTCCATCCATCCCTCAAATCCAACTTGGCTAGCGCAACGCGTTCGGTTTGCCATTCGTGTGGACAAGGAAGACACAACTGCTTTTGAGCCTCTGCTGAATCTGATGACTGGCACGGACGGAACCTCCCTTGCCGGCAACAACGCGATTGAGGCTGCTGATCTGCCCATGATATTGGAGGGAGAAATCGAGCGACTGACTGGCTCTCCGGAAAAGGCCTGGAAGCAGGATCACAAGTTCACGGAATACAAACGGGACCTCCAGGCAAACGCGGAGTTCAAGGCGGACTGGCGTATGATCAAAAGGAGCTTTGATGTGCGGCGGTTTCAGGACAGCAAGGGCATCATACGCCGCTCCCGGCTCGGAGAACGTAACTGGAAGGAGTCGGAACACCCCGATCTACGCCGTGTGTTCGACCGATTTCGGACTGCATTCGACTTCTTTTGCTGGAAGTGGTTTGTCTATGCCATGCGCGGCGATGAGCCATTGCCAGAGAAGCTTTCCTACACGATCACGCCTTTCGGCACCCAGATCTTTATCCCCGGCTACTGGAGCTTTGATAAATCTCGTGACCTCGATTGGAAACGAGTCACCGCCCTGCACAATGCCCGAGGGGTGCGTCGTCAGGGACAAAAACTAGCAGACAACCAGCGTCAAAAGGCTGCCCAACTCATCCGACTCGCTGCGGCCAACAACGAAGCGAAGAAAAGGAAGATGAGAGGTGATGCGCGGATGAACTTTTTGAAGCAAGCCACAGGGATAGCACTCGAGACGGATGACAGGCAGGTGAGGCGCCTTTTGAGGGAGTTGGCTGACTCCTAAACCTTCGTCAGAAAAGCAAAGGAATTCTGGCACGGATTTGAGCAAGGTAGTCATTTGTCCAGCGAGTGGAACTCACTGCCGGGTGGTATACCGGCAGCATTCGCCATTCACGACGTCCTTGAGTAATTTTCCAGTAAGAATCCGGACGCAAGGCCCAATCTCCCAAATCCCAATTGTCGTGGGCATAACCTGTCACCCAGTTGCAATTTGAGTTCTCGCCACTGAGCGGTCCACCATTGAAGCGGTCACCTTGGGTGGTGTGGGCAACGCAACCATTCCCCACCAGGAGCTTCAAGATTCCGTGTTCGGCGATCGAACCAAGAGTTAAAATCGCTTTTACTTGTCCATGCTGGATCCTATTCGACAGCCACTGCTGCGCTTGCTCATACGATCCCAAAATCCTGATCATTGAAGGGATGCGACTCGGGCGGGAAAGCCATGCGGACACCAACACTCCAGTGGA
>CAYQCZ010000353.1:0-2036 GCA_964415955.1 uncultured Verrucomicrobiota bacterium
TGGGCGCCATGGCGGCATGGAGCTCGCCGCCGCCGCTCGTTGCTGCCCTCACGAGCGAACAATGGCAGCACGAGCTGGTCCGGATGCAGGCGCGTTTCACGCACCATCCGGCGCATCATCGGGTGTTCGCGCAGACGCCTCGGGCGCTGGATGGGAAAGGTGGTGGAGGGGTGGTGCGTCATGAGTGCCGGATTCTATTGGCCGCCGAAATCGATCACGAACACGTCCTCCAGGATGGGTTTCAGATGCTTCTCGACGAATTCCTTGTGGGCGGGGTGGGGGAGATAGGCATCCCTGGCGGCCGCACTCTTGAAAGTGGCGATGTAGCAGTGTGTGAACCCCTTGTTCAACCCCTCGGGGCTGTTGTTGGCTCCGTGCTCGAAGCGGACGATCCCATCGATCCTGCTCTTCAGCTGCGCAAATTCCTTTTCCATGGACCGGATTTGATCGGCAGAGGTTCCGTCCTTGAACTTGAAACACACGACGTGCCGGACTGTGGGGTCCGTCTTTGAAGTCTTTTTCTCCGCCGCCCCGGTCTGGACGACCATGATGAAGGCGAACATTAGAAGTGCGGTGATCCATGCTTGCATGGCCACAAGGTAAACGGCATGCGGCGGGCAAGGCAAGGCGGCTTCAATGGGGCTGCCCCCTGGAATCACCTGCGCCGCCTGGCCGGGGTGGAGGAAACCAGTGCCGTCATGTAGAGATCCGGGCCCAGGCTGCTCCACTCGACCGCCTCAAGGAATGTCATTGATTTCCAGGATGCGGCTCCAGCACCTGCCACCGCGGGACGGGCGGCCCTTGATCCAAGAATCTTCGGGGCATAAAAGAAGGCGATGCGTTGCGCCAGTTTCTGTTCCAGGAAGGATGCGCTCACTTCGCCGCCGCCTTCCACCAGGATGCTTGTGATGCCCTCCTTGCCCAGTGTTTTCATCAGCCACTTCAAATTCACCCGGGGGTGTTTGCCGGCTGCAGGTCTGCGGGTGGGTGGGCATGTGAGCACACGCACATGCCCTGAAAGTGCCGCAACGCGGCGCTTTGGTGCGGCGGACGTCACCACTGCAATCGTGTCTGCGGCCTGCGCGTCAGCGATGACTTTCGAGTCCAATGGCGTGCGCGCCATGGAATCCAAAATGATACGTCGCAGAGGCGGACCGTGTTTGCGGGAGGTCAGCGCGCCGCCCCGGAGCGTCAGGGACGGATCATCCGCCAGGATGGTGTTGATGCCGACGAGGATGGCATCATGACGCTGACGGAGTTTCATGCCCATGGCGCGTGCATGGGGGCCGGTGATCCATTTGGACTGGCCGTCCTGAGCCGCGATTTTCCCATCGAGGGTCATCGCGGCCTTGATGGTGAGAAACGGGGTGCGTTTTGTGATCCAGTGGTTGAAGTGTTCGTTCAATGCGGCGCAATCTTCCGCCAGAACGCCCACAGTCACCTTCACTCCGGCATGTTGGAGAATCTCCAACCCCCTGCCGGCATGCCGGGGATTTGGATCAACGGCACCCACCACCACGCGACAGACACCGGACTGGATGATGGCGTCCGTGCAGGGCGGGGTGCGACCGTGTGTGCAGCAGGGTTCCAGGGTGACATACAGAGTGGCTCCTTTCGCTGAGTGGCCCTGGCGGCCGGCATCTTGGAAAGCCTCAATTTCGGCGTGAGGCAATCCTGCCCGCTGGTGCCACCCACGTCCGATGACATTGCCACCTTTGACAATCACCGCTCCGACCATGGGATTCGGGGATGTGCGTCCGATGCCGCGCCCCGCCAGTTTCAGGGCTTCGTGCATGAAGGAATTGTCGGCGGACGTCATGAGCCATCAGGTTGCCAGCCGTCGGATTGATTGGCAACGCGACGGTTGATAACCCGGCAGACGCATCAAAACATCCGCGAGGAACAGGGGGCCGGGGCTGTTGAAAGGCGCTGGTATGCGGGCACTGCAGGAAGGCGGGCGTGTGCCGGTGTGGGACGAGCGAGGGGGCGGGCGCAGGCGATGAGAGCCATGCCTGCCAGCCGAACGCCCTTGGTCC
>CAYQCZ010000353.1:2136-5103 GCA_964415955.1 uncultured Verrucomicrobiota bacterium
GAGGTTGAAACGAGGTTGAAACGAGGTTGAAACGAGGTTGAAACGAGGTTGAAACGAGGTTGAAACTTGTTGCCGTGTCACAAGGCGATGGCCCATCCTGCAAGCGCATCGGGACTTTGATGACAGGCTGCATGACAGATGATCCGCGCACGATTGACCGGCTGAGGCACCACTTCCAGGTGGAGCGTGAGCTGGCCGACCGCCTGCGCCGTTCCACGCGCGAGGAAAGGACGCGTTTGTTTTGCACCTTGTATGGGGAGTTGTTCGAGCGGGTGCCGGACCATCCGCGCGTGGTGCGCAGGGAGGATCCGGAGGCTTCCCAAAGGGCTGTCCGGTCGCAGTTCGCCCTGATCGAGGGGTTGCTTCAAGGTGTTCATTCATTTCTCGAAATCGCTCCCGGTGACTGCCGCCTTTCCTTCGAGGTGGCGCAGCATGTGCCCAAGGTCATCGGGGTGGATATCTCCGATCAATCGGGCAGTGTGCCGGAACGCCCGGCCAACTTCGAACTGGTGGTCTATGACGGTTACACCCTGGGCATACCGGAGAAGTCCGTGGATCTCGCGTTCAGCTATCAGTTTCTGGAGCATCTTCACCCGGATGACGTGCTGCTGCATTTCCAGATGATCAAACGTGTGCTCAAGCCCGGCGGTGCGTATGTGTTTGCCACCCCCCACCGGTTTTCAGGGCCGC
Source organism: uncultured Verrucomicrobiota bacterium (assembly GCA_964415955.1). Taxonomy (GTDB): domain Bacteria; phylum Verrucomicrobiota; class Verrucomicrobiia; order Limisphaerales; family CAYQCZ01; genus CAYQCZ01. The sequence goes on from CAYQCZ010000353.1 coordinate 2,827, forward strand.
ATGACATTTCGGCGCATTTTTCCGATGTGCCGCAGGGGTTTCATCTGAAGGAATGGACGTATCGGGAGATGGCGCAGGTGATCGAGCAGGCGGGGTTTTCACAGTGGTTCACCTACCGGTTTGGCAGGCCGCGCCAGGCACGGGCCTGGAATGCCGCCGTTCTGGCCGTTGAATCCCTGGTGGGTGCGCTGCCACGCAGTCTGCAAAAGAACGTGAGCCGTCGTCTGTTCCAGGGTGTGACCATGCTGGCAAGAAGCTGAATGACGCATGAGTCCCGAGACGCAATCCATGGATGACCGCAAGCGCAGCGAGAAGGAATACCATGACAAGGTGTTTGCCGATCATTCGCGGCAGGTCGTGGACAAATACTACGCCATCGCCGATGAAAGCCGGCGCATTTACCGGGCATTTCTGGAGGACCGGGCGAGGGGTGCCAAGGCCCTGGAGTATGGCTGCGGCCCCGAGAGCTACGCCTTCGTGATGGCGCGCAAGGGTGCCCATGTGGTGGGCATCGACATTTCCGAGGTGGCCATCCAGGAGGTGCGGAAGCTTGCGCAGCAGGAGCCGGCCGGCAGCAACACGGAGTTTCACGTGATGGATGCGGAGGCGCTGACATTTCCCGACGGGGAATTCGACCTGATTTGCGGCACGGGCATCCTGCACCACCTGAAGCTGGAGCCCGCCTACAGGGAGCTGGCACGGACCATGAAAAGGGACGGCAGCGCGATCTTCGTGGAGCCGCTGGGACACAACCCGTTGATCCGGCTGTATCGCGCCATGACGCCGAAGCTGCGCACCAAGGATGAACACCCGCTCATGATGGAGGACTTGATCCTGGCCCGGCGATATTTTGGGAAGGTGAAGCTCACCTACCTGCACCTGGCCTGCCTGATGGCCGTGCCGTTTCGCAGGCTGCCGGGCTTCCGCGGGCTGCTCAGATGGTGCGAGCATTTTGACCGGATGCTGTTCCGTTTGTTCCCGGTGCTTGGGCGGTTCGCATGGATGGTGGTCATCGTGCTGGAGCGGCCCAGGATTCACTCCGAACCCGGGGCTTGAAACGTCACAAAAAACTGGTTGCTGCCAACGGCACTTTCCGTGCTAGTTTACAGACATGACAACCCGACAAAAACTCGGACTGACCCTGACGTTGGCCTCGTTGTTTGCCGCCATGTTGCTCCAGATCAAGTTTGCCTGCCTTTACAGCCCGGAGGCCATTCATGACATTCATATCGTTCCCGCGCCGGCCGACCTGACCCCCATCCTGTTCATCCTCGCCATCAACTGGGTCATTGTCCTGCCGCTGCTGACCACTTTCGTTCTCGGTGTGTTGTGTCTGTTCATCCCATCGAGGCAGATGTTCGATGAGCCTCAATGGGTCGAGATCAAGTATCTGCACTGAGGACTTCCAAGTTCTCCCATGGGCCCGCTGAAAAGCGGGCCCTTTTCGTTGTCGTGAACTGGGTTGACGCCATGGTCTTGGTGCCTATCCTGCCGTGCCTCTGACATGAAGATCGTTGCCCTGAACGTTTACAAAGTTGCCATCGCCGACCCGCCGCTCCGCAGCAGTTACGGACTCCACGCGCCTTACGCGCTCCGCTGCATCGTGGAACTCAAGACCGACGACGGCTTCACCGGCATCGCCGAGGCGCATGGCGGCGACGCGCAGGGTGCCGCGCTCGAATCGGTGCGGGGCCAGGTCGTTGGCGCGGACCCGTTCGAGGTCATCAATCGTCTCGGCACGCTCGTCGAGGCCGATCCCAAGGGCACCGCTGCCGACCGCTCGCAGACGTTTCTCGTGCCGGGCGAAAATCCCTACGACACGGGCGCGCGCGTGTTCGCCGCCATCGAGACCGCGTGCCTCGACATCATCGGCAAGGCCGTGGGCAAGCCCGTGTGTGATCTGCTCGGCCGCGCGCGCGATGAGGTTCCGTTCTCCGCGTATCCCTTCTACAAGCACGCCGGCGGCGGCGGCGAAGGTGATGACACGCGCGAGGACGAATACGGCGAGTGCCTTTCACCCGAGACCATCGTCCGGCAGGTCGTGCAGATGCGGAAGCAATACGGCTTCGGCTCGATCAAGTTCAAAGCCGGCGTGCTCGAACCCGACATCGAGATCGAGACCATCAAGGCGTTGTATCGCGAACTCGGCCCCGACGTGCCGCTGCGCATCGATCCGAACAGCGCGTGGACGGTCGAAACGAGCATCCGCGTGGGCATTGCGTTGGAGGAGGAACTCGGGCGCGGCGGTTATCTCGAGGATCCCACTGCGGGCATCGA
>CAYQCZ010000354.1:0-2215 GCA_964415955.1 uncultured Verrucomicrobiota bacterium
GAGAAGATCCGCTTCGTCAACGACGGCGGACGATTGAAAAACCAACTCCACCGCGCCGTGCCCGGACTGGCGGCCGATGCCGTGGCCTCGCTCTATCAGAAATGCGAGGGAATCCCCGATCAAGTCCTGGCCCACTCCGGCGGACGCGATGTGATCGAAGCCATCGAAGCAAAAATCCCCCACGCGCTGGAGGAAACCCGCGCTGTCCTCTGCGACCACGGCAACATGAGCAGCCCCTCCGTTCTTTTCGCCCTGGAAAAACGCCTCGCCGCCGCCCACGAGAGCGACCGCCTCCTATGGCTCACCGCCTTCGGCGCCGGATTCGCCGCCCACGCCTGCGAACTGCGCCGCGATGGTGGCAATTTTGACCGGGAAAAGGACGATTCATTTAACGGTTGAAGTTTTTATTGGCATAATTATGCTACATACATGCGCACAACATTGATGATTCATGATGAGCTGTATGCGGAGGTGAAGCGGCTTGCGGTGGGGCGTCGTGCAAGCGTGAGCCAAGTCGTGAATGATGCCTTGCGACGGGAATTGAGCCAAGCAGCGTCAGGCCTGAGAGCGCCGCGTATAAAAATTCCTGTGTTTGGGAGTTCTTTGCAAAAAGCGGCGGACACCAGTCCGGCGGAGTTCGATGCCATGGGGAACGATGAAATGGGGACGCCATGAAACTTTTCGATGTCAATATCCTGATCTACGCGCATCGGAGCGATCAGCAGCATCACGCGTTTTACCGGAGCAGGCTGGAAGACGCACTGGCTGGCCAGGAAACCTGCGGGCTGACGGCAGCCGTGGCGACCGGCTTCCTGCGCATCGTGACCCATCCGAATCTTCCAAACGGACCCACTCCACTGCCGCAGGCCTTGGCCGTGATTGAAACACTGGCGGCTCCGGGTTGTTGTCAGTGGTTGCACCCCGGCCCACGCCATTGGAGCCTTGTGGCCGCGCTTTGCCGCGAAACCGGCACAACAGGCAAAGGGGTTTCCGATGCCTCCCACGCCGCCACGGCAATTGAACATGGCTGCACTTGGGTGAGCCGGGATTCTGACTTCGCCCGCTTCTCCGTCCACGGGCTGCGCTGGGAAAGATGGGAACCGGGAGAGAAAGGCATTGGGTGACAGGACACGTGCGCACAGCCCGTTAGAGCGGCCTGCCGTAGGTGTCGCACCGGTTGTGCCAGCCCGCCTCCCAGCGCTTCTCCCCGCGCTCCTGCGGCGAAAGGGTAATACGCCGGGAAAGCGTGCGCTTGGCGGATTCGCCAAACTCACGGGCCGCAGGCGCACCGGATGGCACGTCCTTCATCTCTCCCAACACCTGCAACAAACCCCAGCCCCGGCCTTGATAGCGCTCGGTGAGGACGATCCCCTCGCCCTTGAAATTCACGTAGTCGATCAACGCATACGTACCCTGCGGAGTGGTGGACACTTTCTGATAGTTCGCACGGATCCGCTCGCGCTCGCTGGCGGGTGCCGCCTCCAGCATCTTGGGCAGCGCCGCACGCGAACGTGCGATGATGAAATCCAGCTGCACCTCCACGTTTTTCGACAACCACTCACGCAGACCCTTCATCTCCGCACTGTTGAACTCCCGCGTGAACTGCTCCTTGGTCCGCCACGGACTGTGCCGCTGCAAACCCACCGCAGGCGGCGTGGCCCCGCGCGCCTTCGCGAAAGCCACAAACTGCGGCCAGGTCTCGTTGAACCGGCCGTTGAACCCCTCCGGATACCAGATGAAATGCCCGATGCCCAACGAGGGAAACTCCTCGCCCACATTCCACGTCGTCAACCCCGCCACCGTGCCCGCGCATTCATTCTGCCAGATCTTCTTCCCGATCGCCGCCTTCTGCGCCGGGCTCAGCGAAATCCCTTCCGGCACCGGCGTGCGGTCCGCCCCCACGGAGGAACAAGCAACCATCAGGACAACAGGCAGAACAAGGAATCGGCGGAAGCGCATGGCCGACACTACGGCCAAACAGTCCGCCACAGCAAGCCGGAGTGGCGCTTTTTCCAAGCGCCATGAACCGCGACGGCGGCTTCGAAGCCGCCTGTGCGAGATACGGCTCTCCCAGAGAGCCGCTCCATCCCTCCCCGTTTCTTGTGGCTTGATCACCTGCCGCCCTTTTTCCTATTTCGCAGTTCGGCCAGTTTTAGCAGGTTTGAGCGTTCCACGTCACTGAACTTTTCCTTTTCAATCCGTTCCAAAGTTAGAT
>CAYQCZ010000354.1:2225-5060 GCA_964415955.1 uncultured Verrucomicrobiota bacterium
TCCATTCCCCCCCGTTTCTTGTGGCTTGACCCTCTCCCCTTCAGTCGGCACTGTGCCGCGCCCGCGGCGCATCGTTTTGCCCCGCACCACCAAACACACCCACCACACGACCGTCATGGCCGCCAAAATCTATACCTCCAAGGACGCGAAGATCGCGCCGCTCAAGAAGAAAACCCTCGCCGTGATCGGCTTCGGTTCCCAGGGCCACGCCCACGCGCTGAACCTCAAGGACAGCGGCATGAAAGTCGTCATCGGCCTCTACAAGAAATCGAAGTCCCGCGCGGTCGCCGAAAAACTCGGTTTCCAGGTGATGGACACCGCCGATGCCGTGAAGGCCGCCGATGTGATCTTCGTCGCCACCCCGGACACCGTGATCGCCTCGGTGTATGAGAAGGACATCGCGCCCAACCTCAAACCCGGCAAGACCCTCCTTTTCTCCCATGGCTTCGCTGTGCACTTCAAAACGATCAAGCTGCCCAAGGACATCGACGTGATCCTCGTCGCTCCCAAAGGCCCGGGCCACACGGTCCGCTCTCAGTTCGTCGCCGGCAAGGGCGTTCCCGGCCTCATCGCCATCCATCAGGATGTGACCGGCAAGGCCAAGCAAACCGCCCTCGCATGGGCCGGTGGCATTGGCTGCGCACGCGCCGGTGTGTTTGAAACCAACTTCCGCGAGGAAACCGTGACCGACCTCTTCGGCGAGCAAGTCGTGCTCTGCGGCGGTGCTTCCGCGCTCGTCAAGGCGGGCTTTGAAGTCCTCGTCGAAGCCGGTTACCAACCCGAGATGGCCTACTTCGAGTGCCTCCACGAGCTCAAGCTCATCGTGGACCTCATGAACGAACAGGGCATCGCCGGCATGCGTTTCTCGGTTTCCGAAACCGCCGAGTGGGGCGATGTGTCCGTCGGCCCCAAGATCATCGACGCCTCCGTGAAGAAGCGCATGAAGCAGCAACTCAAGGAAATCGAGTCCGGCCGGTTCGCCAAAGAATGGATCAAGGAATACAACGACGGCTACCCACGCTTCAACAAAATCCGCAAGGAGGAAGCCGCCCACCAGATCGAAAAGGTCGGCGCCAAACTCCGCTCCACCATGAGCTGGATCAAGCAAAGCAAGATCAAGAAAGGTGCCGCCCAGGCATCCTTGATCTCCTCGTCGAAGTAATCCGTCTTCCGCTTCGTTCTCAAAACGCCCGTCCTCTGAAAGGGACGGGCGTTTTTTTGCAGGCTCATCCCCCGGCCTCGACAGATCATGCTGCCGCCCCGCGCTGCTGCCGTGCCTTTTTCCCAAGGCTGACGCTTCTACTTTTCTTGATTTTTGAAACGCCAAGTCCGCCAAATATCAGCCGCATTTATCCCGGATTCCTAAGTTGAAATGGTTTGCGGTGGATTTCTACCACAGATTACGCAGATTTCTCAGATTAAGATATTCACCGAACAGGGTTGGAGATGGATCGCGCAACCTCTTCAAAATCTGTGCATATCTGTGAAATCTGTGGTTCAATGTCGGTTTTCGGGTTTATACCAAAGCATAATCTTGATGCCCCGTACCCTTTGTTTGTATTTCTGGTTGAAATTCCAGTTGCCCAATCCCCAGTCACCATAATCCTTTGAAAGGTAGTTTGAGGCATCCGTTCCAAGTGTATATCTCTTGGCGAACTTGGCGTCTTGGCGTTTCAAAGAAGAATGTTTTGATACGTCGGCTCTGGCCTTTTTTCTTCCCTTGCCAGTGGGGGCCGCTAGCGTTGGACATCATCGGAATGCCGGTTCCCGCCGTTCCTATTTCCCATTCTGGCACAGTCCAAACCATTCGCCACCATCCTGAACCCGCAAACCCATGAGTTACGAAAAAAAACATCTCACAAGCCTTGTCGGAACAGGCGCGGCCATGGTCGCCATGGCACTGACATACGGCGCATGGGCGCAAAACAAGCCTGCAGCACCGGCCGCCTCCTACTACACGCCAGGTGCCACTCCGATCTTCAATCCCTATCCGGAAGACACCGGCCGCGGTGCCAACCGCCCGTGGCTGGTGCGGAACCTCGGACCGGTGGGCATCGGCATCAACCTGGTCCGCCCGGGCATGACCATGCAGATCCACAACGTCGAACCGGGCTCGCCTGCGGAGAAAACCGGCAAGCTCAAGAAGGGACAGATCATCGAGAGCATCAACGGCAAGGTCCTCAAGGCGGTTGACCCGCGCATCATCCTCGGCGACATCGTCACCGAGGCCGAGGCCAAGGACGGCAAGGTGGTCTTGAAAATCAAGGATGAGGGCGATGTGCTGGTGCAGATCCCCGTGATGGGCAGCTACAGCAAGACCTGGCCGCTCAACTGCCCGAAATCCGACAAGATTGTTAGAAATCTCGCCGACCTCATTGCCAAGCAGGACCAGCCCCGGTGGGGCTCGGTGATTTTCCTCTTGTCCACAGGCGAGGAGAAGGATCTCGCCGTGGTCCGCAAGTGGATGACGGGCATCGAGACCATCGGCGCCATGAACTGGGAAAAGGGCTACCGGCGACCAAAGCGTGCTGCCGGTGATCAAGAAAATGACCGAGGAACTGCGAAGCCACATGTACAGCGGTGGCTGGAGCGGGCGCGGCGCGCCGGCTGCCTTCACCTATTCCGTAGGCTCGGGCCAGGTGCATGCCTCGGGGGTGAACTGCATGTCGTTCCTCTTGATGGCCAAACTCTGTGGTGTCGATGTGGACGACTACATGTTCGACCAGACCTTCGCGCAGTTCTACCGCTTCGCCGGGCACGGCAACGTGGCCTACGGCAACACGCTGCCCGAAGGCGGATTCCGCGACAACGGCAAGACCAGCGGCCTGGCCTTCG
>CAYQCZ010000355.1:0-5023 GCA_964415955.1 uncultured Verrucomicrobiota bacterium
ACCTCGTCGCCAACAAACAACACAAAGCTGGAGATTAAATCAGCGTTTCCCTAACCCGTCCCGCCGTTGCGTGCGAACGCTTCATCATGGATCGCAGTCTTGCATTCTTGGCTTGCGGCCGGTTCGCGGCGGCACTCGTGGTCGCAGTTGTTGACATCTCATCCCCCGCTCAGACCGATATTGCCGGGCTCTGGAACGGCGTCCACATTTCCACACCCGCAAGACTTACGCTGGTCAAGGCCAATTACCGGCCGTTTGGTAATGAATTGGTCCTGATCGACAGAATACAGGAGAGTGGAGGCTTCGACGCGGGAACGGTGGCAATAACTGTGGACTCGCAGGGTAACTTCACCGGTCCAGCCACCGGCACCGCCACGTTGATTGGCCCGGGACTCGTCAAAGTGTCCCCCGCGTCAGATTCTCCGGCGTTCTTCAATTTGAACGCAGCGCAGGACGTGATGATTTCGGTCAAGAGTTCGGACGCAGGTGCCTGGAATGATGTTGAAGTGCTGCTGAAAGCTCCCGCCAGCCTGACGACCGAGCAAATCACCGGCACATGGATCATGGCCTCATTTCGTGTGCCCAACGAAATGCTGTTGCTGAAGGAAACCAAGACTCGCGATCCTGTGGTCCCCGTGACGGGAATCTACCAAATCGAGGGAGCTGATGAGTTCGATGCCGGACTTGGGAGCATGACGATCACGGGCAATGGCACGTTCACCCTGCATTTTGGAGGTGAAGCATTGAACGGGTCCATCGAACCGGGGCCCAATGGCAGGTTGACCGCATCCATTCCGATGCCGCCAGAGCAGCCACTGATTCTGACGTTAAACATCAACCAGTCGAAAGACGTCATGGCAGGCATTCACTCGGAGGAAAACTCCCATGAGATGCTTGTGCTGGTGAAACTCCCCGGCGCCCAGGAGGTCGGCAGTTTGAAGGGGCTTTGGCGGGTCGGCAGTTTTGAAACTCCTGCAAGACTTAACCTCGAAATGGATCGCGAATATGGATTTGTGACCCGAATCCAGGAAACGAACGGGTTCAGGATTCACAATGAGAAGATCCACGTGGGCCACGATGGCATCATGACAGCACCACTCGACCTGAGCACTGGCACTCTTGCCGTGCAAAGTCCCGGTCATATCCGTGTGTCCGGGACAAATGCGTTGGAAGAATCATGGGAGGAGGTTTTGACCTGCAATGCCGGTGGCAATTTGTTGATCGACGTCCGCTCCGGCGGTGCCAACGAACTCACGCTGGCGGTGCGGGCACCCAGTGATGAGTTCCTCTACCCCGGTGGTTCAGTAAATCCACGGGGTGAATTCGGCGAGATAATCAGGAGAACGTCGGAAGGCGAGGTGACCATCTTCTGGGCTCCCGATGCAGACCGCGAACTTACCCGCAGTTCAGACCTGTCCACATGGATGGTGGTGCCCAACACGATGGGCACGAACAAGTTCTCACCGGACATCGGTGTCCCCGGTCAATTCTTCTACAGGGTTCGACGCGTTCCGCCTTGAGGCAGGGACATAAGCTTCCGATTGGCTCCACTCTGGCATCCTGAGGAACTCGGAGAAGTCCGTGGGCTGTCTTGGATCATCAGGTGCGGCACTGCTCGGCAAGCGTTTGCGCCTTTCACGTTGTTCCTTCATCCAGTTCGTGGCTACGATTGGACTCATCACCAGCAAACACCGCACCATGCCAGTCCACTTGAACCGAAGCCCCTCGCCCAATCTTGGTCTGATTCTCGCGGCATCCCTGTTCCTTGCAGCTTCATGCGCTTTTGCAGCCGCACCTGCCACAATCGAGGTCGATCCGGTAGAACTGCCACGCCTGCCCGCCGTGCCGCTCGACAAGGCCATCAGCACGTTCGAAATCAAAAAGGGATTCCATCTCGAACTCGTCGCGCATGAACCGCAGGTGGTGGACCCGGTCACCATCGCGTTTGACGAACACGGCCGCATGTTCGCCGTTGAGATGCGCGATTATTCCGAGCGGCGTGATGAAACACCGCATCTGGGCACAATCCGTCTGCTGGAGGATTCCGACGGTGATGGCCACTACGAGAAGGCCACCGTCTATGCCGACGACCTCCCCTTCCCCACCGCCGTGATCTGCTGGAACGGCGGCATCTTTGTGGCCGCATCGCCGGACATTCTCTGGTTCAAGGACACCAATGGCGATGGTCGCGCGGATGAACGCAAGGTCGTGTTCACCGGCTTCGGTGCAGGACGCAACCCGCTGAACATGCAGGCGCTGCTCAACAGCTTCAACTGGGGCCTGGACAATCGCATCTACGGGGCAACCGCTCCCAACGGCGGCACGATCACCTCACCTGCCAATCCCGCGATGAAGCCGCTCAATCTCAACGGGCGCGATTTCTCCTTTGATCCGCGCACGATGGACATGCGCGCCGAAGGCCCCACCGCGCAGTATGGCATGAGCTTTGACAATCGCGGGCGCAAGTTCTCCAGCAGCAACAGCCGTCACATCATGGCCGAGATGTATCCGCCGCGTTACGCCGGGTTGAACCCGCATTACAACATGCTGTTGCCACTGGTGGACATCGGCATCGATGGAGCCGCCGCCGAGGTGTTCCGCATCAGCCCGGATGAGCCCTGGCGCATCATCCGCACGCGCTGGCGCATCGCGGGCGTGGTGAAGGGCGTCGTCGAAGGAGGCGGGCGCGTATCCGGCTATTTTACAGGCGCAACGGGGCTGACCATTTATCGCGGCAACGCGTATGGACCGGAGTTCGTTGGCAATGCGTTCATCGGCGATGCCGGCGGCAATCTGGTGCATCGGAAAATCATCCAGCAAAACGGCAGGAACGGCGTTGCCTTGATCGCCCAACGGCCTGGCGACGAGCAAAAAGTCGAATTTCTCGCCTCGCGCGACACCTGGTTTCGCCCTGTGCATTTTGCCAACGCACCGGATGGATGCCTCTACGTCATCGATATGCACCGCGAGACCATTGAGCACCCATGGTCCATCCCCGAGCCGATCAAGAAACACCTGGACCTGAACAGCGGCAATGACCGTGGACGTGTGTATCGCATCGCGCCGGACGGATTCAAACAACCGCCTTTGCCGGCGCTTGGAAAGGCCGACACCGCCGAACTGGTGCAAACACTCGCCCATCCGAACGGCTGGCATCGCGACACGGCGGCACGTCTGCTTTACGAACGGCAGGACAAGTCCGCAGTGACCGGGTTGAAAGCATTGTTGAAAAACCCGGCGGAGGCGCGCGGACACATGCATGCGCTGCACGCCTTGCAAGGGCTGGGTTCGCTTGAAATCGACGACATGCTCCAAGGGGGCAAAAGTCCCGATGCTGGCGCACGTGCGGCGGCAGTTGCTTTGCTGGAAAGACAAACCAGCAGTGAACACTCCCTTTCCGTCCTGATGGCTTTGAAAGATGACCCTGATCCGCAAGTGCGCCACCAGGTGGCCCTTTCGGCTGCATCGTTGCAGCACATGGACAAGGTGCCGGTGCTGGCTGCTCTGGGCACTTCAGACGGCGCGGACAAGTGGCTGCAAGGCGCAGTGTTGAACTCCTCCGCCGGTGTGGAAATCGATTTGGCCGAAGCCGTCACACGCCTCGCCGGCCCTGTGAGAGCAGCTTCGTTTCTGGGTGAACTTTTGCGCCTCGCCGGCAGTGCCGACGCGCCGGGCAGTGCGGCACGTGTCATCCGTCTGATTTCCGAAGTCCGCGATCAAGCCGCCGCCATCAGCCTCACGCAGGCGTATGGCGAAGGACTGCTCCGCGCGCGGAGTTCGTTGGAAAAAGCCGATGCATCCGGGCAACTGCAACCCATTTTCGACGAGGCGCTCAAAGTTGTATCCGACAATTCGGCCGGCACTTCCACGCGCATTCAGGCAATTCATCTCCTCAAACTTCGAAATGATCCAGGTTCGCGAAAGGCGCTGCTGGCCTTGATCCAGAGCGGTGTTCCACAGCCCGTCCAACTGGAGGCCTTGTCGGCCTTGTCCAGGTCCGTGGACAGTGTGCTTGCCACCAGTTTGATCGGGCGATGGAATGAGTTTTCTTCGCAGGTGCGCGACCAGGCCGTGCGAATCCTTCTGGCGCGCCCCGAGCATGCGAAGCTGCTTCTGGCCGCGATGGAAGCAGGCGGAGTCCCTGCGGATGTCCTCAGCGCCTCGCAGATCGCACAGTTGCGGGGCCACAAGGACAAGGTGATTGCTGAACGCGCGGCAAAGTTGTTCCCCGATGCCTCCAAAAGCCGGCAAACGGCGCTGGCCAGTTTCGAGCCGGCGTTGCAGTTGCCCGGAGATGCCGCCAGAGGCAGGAAGATTTATCAGACGCGCTGTGCCCCCTGCCATCGCTCGGGCGAGGAGGGGCATCCGGTGGGGCCGGACATGGTCACGATGAAAACCATGGGACGAGAGAAGCTCCTGGCCAGCATTCTTGATCCCAACCGTGAAATTGCGCCGCAGTTCATCGCGTTCACGGTGGAAACGCGCGACGGTGAAAGCCTGCTGGCGGTGATCACCAGCGAGACAGGCACGAGCGTGACCCTGCGGATGCCGTCCGGCCAGGAAAAGACAATCCAGCGCAGCGAGATCGCCGGGATGCGCAGCAGCGGCCAGTCCATGATGCCGGAGGGGTTGGAGGCGGGATTGCTGATTCCGGACATGGCAGACCTGCTGGCGTTCATCGAGTCACAGTAAACGCCGGATTGACACTTGCGCAGACCGGCCGATTCCTTTAGCAATTCGGCGCGTTTTCAACAATCGGACAAAGCAAACTCAACACAACCAATCCATGGCAGCATTCAAAAAGATCGGCCGCATCCAATACGAAGGCCCCACGTCGAAGAACCCGCTCGCGTTCAAGCATTACAACGCCGACGAGGTGGTCGAGGGCAAAACCATGGCCGAGCACCTGCGGTTCTCGGTGGTTTACTGGCACACGATGTGCGGCAACGGCACGGACATGTTCGGCTGGGGCACCGCAGTGCGCCCGTGGGAAAAGGGATTGAGTGGCATCGATCTCGCCAAG
>CAYQCZ010000356.1:0-3934 GCA_964415955.1 uncultured Verrucomicrobiota bacterium
TACCGGTTCGTCAAACAGACCCTGCCGGAATGAGCCCCAGATGCGGCGGGGTGAACGCGCCAAGGCTGAAATCCGGTCTGGCGATCCTTTCGAGCCATGCGTCGATCAACCCCAGAACCACTGTTACATCCAGGCACTGGTGACAAGCGGGGAACTTGAGCAGGTTCGCCCTCGCCAGCAGAAACAGACGCCGTCCCGGGTCGGTCCGGCCTTTTTGCAGATGCACGAACGCGCCGGCGAGTTGGATTAATCCCTTGTAGAAATCACCTTCCGGCCGCTTTCGCACGGGCAGCCACATTTCCTCCAGGACATCATGTGCTTCATAATAGAGGCCGATGTTGAAGCATTCGAAGAAGCCGAGATAGTGCGCGGGCAGGGCGCGTCCGTGGCAGGCTTCAATCAACGTCGCAATCTTCGCACTTTTCTTGCTCATGGGTTTTTTGCAGCCAGCGGCCGGTTGTCAAACCGGCCTTCCAACGCCGAATGGCATGTTTTTTGTTGAACGTCCAGCGGCTTGGATCATCCAATGGAACGGTAACAACGCATCACCATCATGGCGACCTACATTTACGAAACGATCCCCACAAAGAATGGGGAAAAACCCCGTCAATTCGAGGTGGAACAGCGCATGAGCGAGCCGCCACTGACCAGGCACCCCAAAACGGGTGTTCCCGTGCGGCGTGTCATTACAGGGGGGAGTGGACTGGTGACCCACGGTGCCAGCATCCTCTCGATGAACACAAAGAAACGCTGATTTGAGGAGGGCTTCATCTGGCGTCGGTGAGAATCCATTCCGCTGCTGCGGCAAGGTCATCCACGACAACGGCCCGCGCCAGCGCCTCGGGTGTCCTGGCCTCCCACTCCGTGCCGTAGCCGGTCCTCACCAGCAGGCTCCGCCGCACTCCTGCGTTCCATCCGCATTCAAGGTCGATCAGCTTGTCGCCGATCATGTAGCTGGCCGGCAGGTCGATTCCGAATTCATCCCGCGCCGCCAGCAGCATGCCCGGCAGGGGTTTTCGCGTCTGGCTGGGCTCGCCCGGTGCCTCCGGAGAATAATAGATTCCAGCGATTTTCACTCCGTCCTCCGCCAGCAAGGCCCTCATGCGGCTGTTGACGCGATGCATGTCCGCCTCGGTGTAGTAACCCCGCCCGATGCCTGACTGGTTGGTCACAACGACAAGGAGAAAGCCCGCGTCCTGCAGCCGTTTCAGCGCACGGCCCGCCTGGGGGAACAACTCCAGCTTGTCCGGGTCGCAAAGATACTTCCGCTCGACGTTCAACGTGCCGTCGCGGTCCAGAAAGACGGCGCGCTTCATGACTCGATGGTGAAGCTGGCGAGCAGTTCATCCGGCGACACCGTGGCGGTGCCCACCTTGCCCACCACCACGCCCGCAGCGTGATTGGAAAAGACCGCCGCCTCGACCGGAGATGCCCCCGCCACAATGGCGAGCGTGAACGACGCGATCACCGTGTCGCCTGCGCCGGACACATCGAAGACATCCTGCGCCACGGTCGGGATGTGATGCGGTGGCTGGTTGCGCTGGCACAACAGCATGCCCTGGTCCCCCAATGTGACGAGCAGCGTGGCGGGTCTGAGCGTCTCCAGCAGCTTCTGTGCGACCTTCATCAACTGGGCGTCCTCCAGAGGATCGACGGAGAGATGATCGTCCATCATGCCCGCAAGCTCGAATGCCTCCTTGCGGTTGGGTGTGATCAGTGACAGGCCCGTCAGGTCAAGGTGATGGACGGGCTTGGGATCGAGACTCAGCCAGACACCGCGTTTCCGGCAGAGTTCCTTCAACCGGTCCAGCACCCCCTGTGAGACAACGCCCTTGCCGTAATCACCGACGATGACCGCTGCTGTGCCTGGCAGTCTTCGTTCGATGGCTGTGAGAAGGCGTCGCGCGCCCTGCACATCCAGGTCGCCACGATTTTCACGGTCCACCCGGGCCACCTGTTGCTTGTGGGCGATCACACGCACCTTGCGTGTGGTCATGCGGCCCTTGAAGCCGAGCAGACCGTCGCACACCACGTGTTCCGCCTTCAAAAGCCCCTTCAACTGGTCGGCGGCCGGGTCGCCGCCCACCACGCCGAACATTTCCGTGGGGACACCCAGTGCGGTGAGGTTGCGTGCCACATTGGCAGCACCGCCCGGCATGAAACTTTCCCGCTCAAACTCGACCACGGGCACGGGTGCCTCCGGTGAAATGCGCGACACGCGCCCCCAGATGAACTGGTCGAGCATGACGTCGCCAACGACCAGGATGCGGGTTTGTGAAGCGCTGGCCAGCAGTGATTTGATCCGTGCGGTTCCCGGTTCCTTCATGATGCCATGGTGTTGAGAAATCCCGTCAAAGGGCTGGTGGCACTGGCTTCCATGCGCTCCTCGCCAAGGCCTGTTTCAAAGGCCATGCGGCCGGCCTCCACGGCCATTTTGAAGGCCACGGCCATGGTGTTTGGATTCGCTGCCACCGCGATGGCGGTGTTCACCAGCACGGCGTCGGCGCCCATCTCCAAAGCCTCGGCGGCATGGCTGGGTGCGCCAATCCCCGCGTCCACCACGACCGGCACGGTGGCCTGCTCGATGATGATGCGAATCTGGTCGCGCGTGCGGATGCCTCGGTTGGATCCAATGGGTGCCCCAAGCGGCATCACCGTGGCGGTGCCTATGTCCTGAAGCCGCTTGGCCAGCACGGGATCGGCGTTGATGTAGGGCAGCACGACGAAGCCCTCCTTCACCAGAATTTCAGCGGCCTTGAAGGTTTCGACGGGGTCAGGGAGCAGATACCTCGGATCGGGATGAATCTCCAGCTTGACCCAGTTCGGCAGGCCTGCGGCGCGGGCCAGTCGCGCTAGTCGGACGGCTTCATCTGCATTCATGGCACCGCTGGTGTTGGGCAGCAGCAGATAGCGTTTGGAATCGATGAAATCCAGGATGTTGGCAAAAGGATCGCCCTTGCCGCTCAGGTCCGCCCGGCGAAGCGCCACGGTGACCATCTCGCAGCCGCTGGCATCGAGCGCATCGCGCATGGCCTCGGGCGAGCTGAACTTGCCGGTGCCAAGGATGAGCCGTGAACCAAATTCACGCCCGGCGATCGTCAGTTTGGAGTGTTGCAACGACATTGTGCGAAACCATAGGCGGTCGCCCTGCCGTCGTCGAGTGGTGAGAACCGCCTGCTGTTGCAACTTCAAAGTGCATCTTCCCAAACGCCTTGCCAGCCTCTAAAACCGCCCTGTGCCGGACGCCCCACACGCATCAAATCCACCCGTGGACCAGCCCGCAGCCGGCGGGACATTGGTGGACCGCCTGCTGGATGGCGTGGTGAATGCCGTCAGGCAGCGCAAGAGTCCCGACGGCCTTGTCCAAAGGGCGATCCGTGCTTTTCGCACGCTCCTGCTGGTCCTGTCCGCAGGGTATCTGGCGTTCTTGATGCTGATCCTTGCCCTGATGGAATGGCATGGTGAAAGGCATTTCGTGCTGGCCTTTCTGCTGTATCTGCCACCCACGGGCTGGCTGCTGCCGCTGCTCGTGCTGACGCCTCTTTGCCTGTTGTTTCAATGGCGTCTGGTGCTGCTCCACGCAGCGGCAGTGCTGCTGCTGATGGTGGTTTACATGTCGCCGCAGTGGGGCATTGGAGCAGGTTCGAGTCATGCTGCACTCACCGTGTTGACCAACAACCGTGGCGAGGCGAACTACACCAGCCCGACTGAATTCATCCGTCAGAAAAAGCCGGACATCATCGCGCTCCAGGAGGCGGGCAGGGAACAGGCATACAAGGATGCGTATCCGGAACTCCAGGTGAAGGCCGTGGGCGAGTTTACGCTGCTGACGCGTTTCCAGATCAAGGACGCCCGTCCCGTGCCGCTCGCGCTGCGCAACCAGCCTGTCGGAGCGCGCTTTGAGCTGGATTGCGACGGGCGTCCACTGGTGGTC
>CAYQCZ010000356.1:3944-5001 GCA_964415955.1 uncultured Verrucomicrobiota bacterium
TGGCACCATCGCGCACACGGTTTGGCCCGGTGCGGGAGAAGCTGAAGGAACGTTGGGCGGAGCGATTGGAAATCGTCCGCCAGCTTGAGGAACTCATGCGGCAGGAAACGCTCCCGACCATTGCGGTTGGAGATTTCAATTTTCCTGATCACGGACGCAGCTACCACACCATGGCGGCGCACTGGAAGGACGCCTTCGCCGAGTGTGGGCGCGGTTACGGCTTCACCATGCCCGGGGCCACGCGCAATCCACTGTCGTTCTTCGGGCCGTGGCTGCGGATTGATTACATCTGGGCGGGCAGGGGATTGGAGCCGGTCTGGTGCGAACGCGAACCGCAGCGGGCATCGCAGCATCGCGCCGTTGTTGCTGGTTTCAACTGGCAGGCAGACTGAGGATGTCGGGACAGAACGCATGCAGCAGACGTTGTCAACCGCGGAAGGAACTGGACTTCATGGGCTTGATCGTCACTTAATAAAGCCCATGAAAATTGCAACCATCACTACATCATTTCGCACCTGGCACTCGGATCACCTGGCACCGGTTTGGGAGAAGTTACGCCGTCAGACGGCCGTTGTCCTCGTGCTGATCGCCTCCATGGGCCTGACGGGCTGCGTGGCTCTTGCCGTGGGCGCCGCCGCAGGCGCCGGTGCCGTGGCCTACAAGGCCGGTGAATTGATCTCCACGGAATCCGCCAGCATCGACAAGACATGGGCCGCCACAGAAAAGGCGTTCAAGCAGCTGGACTTGCTGCCTGAAGCCAAGGAAAAGGACGGTCTGGCCGCCCGAATGGAGGCAACCCTTGCCAGCGACAAGCGCGTGGTGGTTAAGCTCCGCAATCAGGGCGAGAAACTCACGGAAGTGCGCATCCGCGTCGGAATCTTCGGTGATGAAGGCTTTTCGCGGAAGGTCCTTGAGAAGATCAAAGCCAATCTATGACCATTCCGTTCGCCGGTCATTGAGGGTGTTTGCAAGGCCCCGGCTCTGTCCCGGGGCCTTTTTTGCAGCCAAAACTTGCACTCGCCTTGGCGGAGGCTTCTGCCTACTGTCCCGCCCCTGT
>CAYQCZ010000357.1:0-4997 GCA_964415955.1 uncultured Verrucomicrobiota bacterium
CAGAAATGCCAGCAACAGCCGTGCATCCCTGCGGCGACCTGGATGAACTGAAGCGGCCTGGTGTCCGGCTTCAAACAATGAAGATGTGGATCGATGGACTGGCACAATACGACTTGCCGGAGGAAGGAAGCACCTGCCGGGCCGGATTGCAATGGTGAGAATGCCGCACGCAGGTTCATTATTGTGTTTAAGCCCCACGCCGAGTGTGGCTCAATCACCCGGAACAACCCGTTCCACCATGCTCAAGCACAAGCTCATTCATCCCAGGATCAACGAAATCCTCGGCCGCGCCGGCCATCATGCGAAGGTGTTGATCGCGGACGGCAACTACCCGGCCTCCACCAAGAAGGGGCCCAACGCCGAGGTGGTTTGCATGAACCTCGCTCCCGGTGTCATCACCTGTGCCCAGGCGTTTGAGGTGCTGCTTTCCGCCATTCCGCTGGATTCCATCCATACCATGGGCATTCCTGCCGACGATCCTTACGCCAAGTATGGCGAGCCTGCAGCATGGGGCGAATACAAGCGGCTGCTCAAAAAGACGGGTTCCAAGCTCAAGCTGGAACCCATCATGAAGTGGGACTTTTACAGTGCCGTGGAATCGCCAGACCATGTTCTCACCATCCAGACGGGTGACGATGCTCTCTGGGCCAACGTCCTGCTGGTGGTCGGATCGCGTCCGCCGGACCGCCAGCTCAAGCTGAAGTGAATCACTGCTGTAACGGCCGGATTTTTCCGGTTCATAGGCCGAAATGGTGGCGGTTCGCAGGACTTTGGCATTGCGCCATTAGTGTGATTATTTCATCCTCTTAACAACCTTCCACTCCATCACGATATGCGATTCGGCGCTGACTACCACCCGGAACACTGGGTCTTTCCTTATGACGGAACTGAAGAAAACCCCGAGGCCGCGTGGGAGCGCGATGCCGAGCTCATGGCCCGGGCCGGCATGGACACCGTCCGCATGGGCGAGTTTTCGTGGGGATTGAGCGAGCGCGAGGAGGGGAAGATTGATTTCGCGTGGCTGCGCCGGGCCATGGATGTGATGACTTCCAAGGGTTTGAAAGTCGTCCTCGGCACACCCACGGCAGCTCCGCCCATCTGGCTTTCCCAGAAATACCCGGAAATTCTTCCCTTGGACGAGCAAGGGCTCCGTCGCAACGAAGGCACCCGCCGGGCCTACTGCATGAACAGCGACAAGTATTGGGAGATGTCCAAGAAGATCGTCCGCGCGATGGCCGAGCAACTGGGAAATCACGAAGCCCTGATTGCCTGGCAGATCGACAACGGCATCGGCCGCCACAGCACCGAGTATTCATTCAACCCGGAAACCCGCCGCGACTGGCATGCCTGGCTCAAGGCCAAGTATGAAACCATCGACAATCTCAACGACATGCTTGGGTTACGCGTCTGGGGCCAGGTGGTGTCAGACTGGGACCAGGTGCCCATGCCCAAGCACGCCCCGGCACCGCACAATCCCGCCCTGCTCACCGACTGGCGCCGTTTCTCCAGTGACACCTGCGTGGCATACGTGCGCATGCAGGCCGACCTTTTGAAGGAGCTCACGCCCAAAATCTCCACCACCACCACGCTGCGTCCATGGGCCTGTGAGTTCGATTACTTTGACATGGCGGAGGCCGTGGACTTCGTCTCCGTGGACAGCAATGCGGCCGCCCGCATTGACGCCAACCGCGTCGCGTGTGGTCTGGATCTCATGCGTTGCCTCAAGCCCGAAGGCAGCAAACTGCCTGATGGCACCAGCGGTTACTGGGTCATGGAGCAGAAGGCGGGCGCGGTCAACTGGCAGGACGTGAATGCACAGGCCCGGCCCGGTGCCATCCGCCTGTTTACCTATCAATTGCTCTCACGCGGGGCCAGTGGCGTGCTTTACTTTTACTGGCGGCAGCCGCGCATCGGACCCGAGAAGTTTTCCGGTGGCGTCATCACGCATGACGGCTCCGGAAGCAACCGGGTCTATGAGGAGGTCCGGCAGATGGGCGAGGAGATCAACCGGCTGCGCCCCATTCTGGAAGGCACGAAAATGGTCGCCGACGCCTGCATCATCATCTCGCACCAAAGCCATTGGGCCATCAACCAGCCCCAGCAGCCCAACAGGCACTTCAACCAGCACGAGCACATCCAGTTGTTCTACAATGCCCTCCACGACCGGAACATCCTTGTGGATTTTGCGCCGCCTCCCCGCACCGATGAGGACTCCGAGCGGCTTCAGAAATACAAGGTCGTCATCGCGCCCTCGCTGCACATGATAGAGGCCGGTGAATCCGACCGCCTGGCCCTCTACGTCCACAACGGCGGCACCCTCATCTCCAGTTGCAACACCGGCCTGGTGGACGAGCACCACTTCGTCCCCACCGGTGGCTGGCCTTATGAAATGCAGGATTTGTTCGGCCTGAAGATCCTCGAATTCGATGCCATGCCCCCCGGCGAGGAGAACCATTTGAATTTCAAGGGCACCTTTCCCAGCAGCCACCTGCATCCGGCCAGGCTCTGGATGGACCTGATCGAGCCCACCACCGCCCAGGTGCTGGGCACCTACACCAAGGATTTCTACGCCGGAAAACCCGCCCTCACCATCAATGAATTTGGCAACGGCAGGGCCATCTACTTCGGCACCATCAGCCAGCAGGAATTTTACTACGACCTCATCCAGTGGGCCCGCCAGATGTGCAACATTTATCCGCTCATGAAGGTGCCTGACGCCGTCGAGGTCAGCATGCGCGAAAAGGATGGCACCCGCGTCTATTTCATCCTCAACCACCAGGGCAACCCCGTCCGCCTGCATTTCTACAAGCCCACCCACGACTACCTGTCCGAAAAGAAGTTCAGCGGCAACTACGACATCCCCTCGCGCGGTGTGCTCGTTCTGGATGAACAACTCCGCTTCTAGACGCAGGCCCCCTGCCGCAAAGGATGAAGCCCGCCGTCGTGTCCTGGCCGACTGGCGTGGCATCGACGTGTCCGAACTGGAGGGCGCCTTCCGGTCGGACACGCGCGACATGTCCAGCGTGCTGGCAGTCACCCTCAAGTCGCTGGGCCTGGAACAGCGCCGCTCCGCCGCCGAGGTCTTCAAGGCGTGGAACGAACTCATCGATCCCGCCATCACCGCGCATGCGCAGCCCGCCGGACTGGTCCGGGGAACCCTCTTTGTGACCGTGGACAGCGATGTGTGGAAGGACGAGATCGTCCGCTACCGCCGGCGTGAAATCCTCAAGAACCTGCAACACGCCTTCGGCATGGAAACCATCCAGAGAATCTCCTTCCGTGTGGGTGCTTGAAGGGCCGCAAACGCCCGGTCGCGGCGATCCCAAGGCCATCACCCCATCGCGCAGTTGGTCGTTCATGGGCGTGATACGTTCCCGATGACGACCTGGCACACTCGCTTTTGGACCCTGCACCCGACTCCGGTTCCACAACTTGATGGGCTCATCTGGCCGTGTGGGATTTTTTGCCGAACCCATGGCCGGCCTTTTTGTGTTGCTTTCGTCGCAGACCTCCAAAAACACGGCAATGCGAAAACCCCAATAAAAACAGGCTTCCGGGCTCATCTTTGTTTCTTACGAGGCGGCGTGGTCATGCTGTCACTCTCTCTGGCTGGCGTCTGATGTCGCGCCAATACTCGACGCGCACATCGTCATCAATCTCGGTCGGAGTGCTGGCGCCATACATCGAGTCCTCGCCGTTGCGCTTCGGGCCGGAAATCCAAAAGGGGTCGCCTGTCTTCACATCCTCGTAATTGTGCTTGAAGCCTCTGACGCGCTGAAAACTGCGACCACGATAATAAATGGTGCTGCCCGTCTTGGAGAATGTAACGCGACCGATGCGGGCCGGCCCAATCAGACCGCCGCTCTTGTCCTCGATATACATGATGCGACTTTTCATGTGATGCGCGTAGTGCCGCCTAGACCTTATGGCTGATGAGCGTTGGCCATGGGCGCAGATTTGAGGGTGGGGGGTTGAAGGGAGATGCGTGGTTGCCGTTCATTGGAACGCGGGTCGCGCGTGTGGTCTGTTTGCAAGAAGGTCACCGCACGCGGCAGGGCATGCGTTCTGATTCCATGACTGAATGCAACAGACAACCACACCATGAATGCCATTACACTCCACCTCGGTCTTGATGTCCACAAAGACTCCATCGCGGTCTCGACTGGGTTCGCCGAACCCGGCGCAGCAGCATCAACCATGGCTCGGTCGATGCAGTGACCGGACAGGGAGAACAACCAAGCAACCAAGGCACGAAGGGGTAAGGGCGCAGTCCCTTGCGCGCCGTTCGATGGGGAGGAAGCACTGGTCGCGCTGTGATCGCTGGTGATCGACGCTTTGCTGAGACGGCCCACCGGGCCGTCTCTACACAGAGCGTCACCGTAAAGACACCTCTGTGAGGCGGCTTTAGCACCTGACAAACATCCTGTGAATCTTGTTCATCCTGTCTGCAATTGAGCCGGGTTCGAGGACGACGACGAGAGCGAGGAGGAGGGGAGTCTCCACGGAGTGTCGCTCCACCGGGGATGGGTCGAGGATCAGACCACGACGAGGTGAAGCATCAGGTTTCTGCTCAGTCTGTTGTTTGGTCGGGCTTTCACAGATGAGGGCGACAGGGCTTGCCACCGCAGGCCATGGCGATAGCCTACACCCCATGAGACTTTTCCCGGTGTGGTCATGTGCCTTCCTCGCGCTGGCATGTTCCCTCTCTGCCGCCGCCACACGTCCGAACATCCTCTTCATTTACACGGACGATCACTCGTATCGCACGCTGTCGTGCTACGAGGGTGCGGAGTCTTGGGCGCGCACGCCGAACATGGACAGGTTGGCTGCGCGCGGGGTGCGGTTCACCCACGCTTACATCGGCACGTGGTGCATGCCTTCGCGCACGACGATGCTCACCGGTTTGCATCAATACGGCGTGCAGACCATGCGCATGACGCCGCCGTATCCGGGCGCGACGTATGATCCGGAGCAATGCCGCTTCTGGCCCGCCGTGT
>CAYQCZ010000358.1:0-4995 GCA_964415955.1 uncultured Verrucomicrobiota bacterium
GACAATGCGGCCGTGCGCCACGACTGGCATCGTGGCGCTTTGGCATGCGTGCATGGATTCGACGGCGCTTTGCAGAGAGCTGGCTTCCTCCACCGTCTCGCAATCGCGGGGCATTGCCTCAGTCACAGCTGTGTCGCGAAGACCGTCGGAAAGCCCCTTGACCAGATCGTTACGACGGAGGATGCCGATCGGGTAATCGTTTTCGACGACCGGGAAATCCTGCTGGGAACCTGCGAGCAATTCAGTCACCGCCTTCCCCAACGTGTCCCGTGGCGCAAGCGTGCGGAAGCGCGTCATCATCGCGTCACGCACGCACAAACCTGCCAGTGCCGATTGCATTTCAACCATCCCGGCCTCCGCCTGCGCGCCCAAATACACAAAGATGCTGATAAAAATGAGGAACGGATTGTAGAGGAAACCAACGATGCCGAACAGGATGGCCATGCCCTGACCAAGATTGGCGGCAAGGGCGGTGGCGCGACGCCGGCCCAGGCGCATGGCCAACAGAGCGCGCAAGACGCGACCACCATCCATCGGGAAGGCTGGCAGGAGATTGAAGACAACCAGGATCAGGTTCAGCACCATCAGCCGCTGCCAAAAGCCGCCGCTGGTCACGCCGAGTTCCTCCACCGAAGTGAAACCGCTGGTGGCCGCCAGTCCGACCAACAGGACGATCGCGATGATCAAGTTCACCGCCGGTCCGGCCAGCGCGACCCAGAATTCCTGCATCGGTTTCTCCGGCATTTTCTCCAGACGCGCAATCCCGCCAATGGGCAGCAGGGTGATGTCACGTGTATGGATGCCGTAACGGCGCGCCATCAAGGCGTGTCCCAGTTCATGCAGCACGACACAGCCAAACAAGGCGATGATGAAGGCAACGCCTTGCAGTGTGGCCTCAACATCATGAGTGGCACGCCAGTAGGAAAATCCCAGAAAGGCGAGCAGCAGCAGGAACGTGAAGTGAAGATAAACGTCAATGCCGAGCAGTTTGCCGAGTTTGACGGACCATTTCATGGAGGAAGGGCGTTTGTATGCAACCGATCGTAGGATCCATTGCCAGGATTCCGGTTAATGCATGATTTAAGGTCATGGCTTGAACGATCCAACGACAGTGCGCATCTGAGCATCATGGTAGTCTCCCGCCAGCACACCTGTCTGTAATCTGACGGTTGGCCATGGCGGGCACCCCACGTTGGAGCCTGCGGTCGTTGATTTGTAACGAGTCAAAACAGCTATGCTTCACCCAACCACTTCCGAGCCTTGGTGACGTCGGCGTGATCGAAGTATTTGACCGTTGCTTTCGTGAAGGGCTTGCAGAACGTGGCCATGCCTTCCTGCCACTTCCTCTCACCGACCACCGCCAGGCGATCGATATCGTGGAAGTGATGCATCGCAAACTTCGTGTCCTCCCACAGTGCGCCAGCCGTCCAGCCGTGGAATCCGGCCATATCGAACAGCACCTGCAGTTTTCCGTGCAACCCCACGAGTCGCTCGAATTCGGGCACAAAGTGTTCGTAATCTGCCTTTGCCAGTTTCCCGCCGTTTTCTTCATTAAATAGAATGGGCATTTTTGGTTCCTTTCATTGTGTAAAAACTTTGACATTCCTGACCCGCAAACGTTCGCGACATAGGGTTGACCTCAATCTCGCCTCAGAACGACATTCGGTATGGTCGCAATCCTGTGTCGCGGGCGGGATCATGCCGCCCTGCGCTGCTCCAACGGAGCTGGCCGAACCCAACCAGACAATGCTGTTTTTCATCCAAGAGGCGGAAAGTAAGGGATTTCAGGGTCCCGAACAGCGTGACAGCCAGTTGTTGTCGCAGCGCAGTGCTCTGGACTCTGCTCAACGGCCTTGCCGGCGAGCTTCACGAACACTTTGGATTCCTCATAGCTGATCTTTTCAACGCAGCTGGAAGGTATCCGGACCTCTTTGCCGGACAAGCGATGCCCGGTCTTGATGACCAGTTGTCGTATGGCCCAGCTCTCCACATCCATCATGAAATCACACACGTGGCCCGTGGTGCCATCACTTGCCTCGAGAAGATAGCCGTTCACCGCCAGAGCGCTGCGCAGGTGTGGGTCATCCTCTTCGCTCTTCGGGGCAAGCGCGGCAGGAGGCGGCCTGGTGGATATGTCCAGGATGGGAACTCCGTTCAGGCCCCACAACGCATCTCCCTGCCAGTAGTAGGGCCAGCCGAAATAACGGTAATACGCCTCCTCATATTGTCGCGACACCGGCTTGCGCAAGTCGATGGACGGACTGTTCTCGATCTGCCTCCGCGTAAGGCGCACATGCAGTTCCTTTTCACCATGGGTGAGAGCCCCAAGCGAGTAGGGTGAGACGAGCACCTGGCGCCCCGGCAACCACACTCCGGTGTCAGCTATCAAATAACGAATCACCCAGTTTTGATCATCAAAGTAGAAATCCCTCACCCTGCCGACGTTTCCATCAGAGGCCCGAAGTGTGCGCCCATATTGTTGTTTGATGCTTTGTAATATCATCGTGCGTCTCCTTCTTCCTGATTGCTACGTGAGATGTCCGGTTTGAATGCCGTCCAGAGGGTGAACGCCACGCCGGCAACTTTTAGAAGCGTGTGTCCCCATGATGCATGGTTCTCACCTCCATGCGCTGGCTCGTGCTGTTTGAAAACCAGTCCGCCCACGATTTTCGCCAGCGACGCTGTGATGAGACAGATGTATCCGGCCACCTTGAAGTGGTTGCGAAGTTCGGCGGTCAGCCGGCTTGTGTCCTTCAACATCCGCGCACGATTGATTTCGCTTTCAGCGACCAGCAATTGCTTGCGCCATTGCAGCGGACTTATTCGAGGCCGTTTCCAAAACATGCGCGATCCTTTCGGAGTTGATCAATGGTGGCGGAGAGAGGCGCCCAGTTCCGAAGCAGCCTGGTGAGCCGGAGGTAAAGCCAGCCCCCGCAGACCCCATGCAGCAGCGTCAATGTCAGGAGGACCAGCACGGGTGAGCAGGGCCACAACCAGACCACCATGAGTGCGGTGAAGGTAATGCCGGCAAGCATCCCAAAGGCAGCCACACCCAGAACCATCAGGACGCCATGGAGAAGCCGCCCCCGCTCTTCCTGCAATTCCACTGCCAGAAGTTCGAGCCGGTTTTCACCGATGATCAACAACTGGCTCGCAACCTCCTTCGAGGCCGCCTCAATGGGTTTGGCGGTTGCAGACGGGCTTTCCATATTGGATCAGGAGCAACTACGCCCGCATCGCCGGGCGATGAGGCATCCCACAATCGCACCCACTCCGAAGCTGATTGCAATGGCTTGATAGGGGTGCTCCCGCACCACTTTGTCGGCGACCCGGGCACCTTCGGCGGCTTTCTGCCGGACGCGTCCGGCGACTTCCTTGCCGCGCTCGACCGCAGCAGCCAGCCGTTTGCGTGCTTCCACGACTTTATCTCCAGCCACTTCGGCTGTGGCGGCCATCAATGCGCTGGCATCCCTGGCCAGTGCGTCCATGTCTTCGCAGATCTTTTGGGAGTCATTGTTCATAGGTTCCATTTACTTGATTGTTTACCGTTTGCTGACCGGGCTGGCTGCATGAGACGCTTCCGGAGAAGGGATCACTTGCAAAACTGAATTGCGTCCACCATACGGGTTGGCCACCGTCTGATGGGCGAGCGGGTCAGGTATCCACTTCCCGTCCACCACGAAGCAGTATTCATAGCTGCCGGGCGACAAGGTTGTTTCCCTCCACCATAGCCCAGCACCCGAAGTATGAAGTGTTTTGGACTCGGGTTCCCACTCGTTGAAGGATCCCGCAACGCATACTTTTGAAGCCGCCGGATCCGTGTATTCGAAACGAATCCGTTCCAGCTTGGAGCCGTTCTGGTTCAATGGTTTATCAGTAGTTTTCTGTTTCATGTTTGATTCAGGATTTTGGTTTCTATCGGTTGATTTGGGTTTCGGACTTTCCGTGCCCGTAGTTACAGGCGGCTGAATGGATGTCCGAACGGCTCTTTAACTCCACGCATGGATCGTTCTGTGATGGTTAGTTAACCCAACAAGAACAGGCTACGTCTTGAATTCCTCATGAACAACGGGGGGAATCCCCCACGGTGAACAATGATCAGCTTGAAGGGGTGTCATCAAGGGATCCGACAGGTAACAGAATCCGGGTATGCTGAGGCCAAATGCACGGCCGCGACACTGGCGTGCGGTTGTCATGCATGCTTCACGACACGGGGGACATCCCCAATGGATAGCGGGGGACCATCCTTTGATACTCCTCTGTGCGCAGCCTGCCGGTGAATAATTGCCACCTTGGTGACAATTCATGCAGGCAATGCCTTCCAGATGCTGGTCCATTGAAAACGCCAACGAGCGATTGATGATGCCATCTTCAGACTCAAACCAAACTGAAATCATCCCGGGGTCAATGAATGTTCAAAACCCAAGCGGGACGGAGGACTGGAAGCAGATCGTCATCAGATACCAGCAACCGTCCTTCTGGCGTGCCACCTGGCAGCTCGTCAACACACTCGTCCCATATGTGGCGCTCTGGTATTTGATGTATGTCTGCTCAGCCGTGTCGTATTGGCTGATGGTGCCATCGGCCATTCTGATGGGAGCGTTCATCATACGGCTGTTTATCATTCACCACGACTGTGGTCATGGCTCATTCTTCAGATCACGCCGGGCGAACGATGTTTGGGGATTCATCACCGGCGTGCTGACCTTCACCCCCTACCAGCACTGGCGTTGGGAACATGCCGTCCACCATGCGAGTTCCGGCAATCTGGACCGACGCGGGATGGGGGACATCTGGACGCTGACGGTGCAGGAATATCTGAAGGCCCCGCGGCAGAAGCGCGTTGCGTATCGGCTGATGCGCAACCCGGGTGTGTTGTTCGTCATCGCACCGCTTTACATGTTTCTGATCAAGCATCGGTTTCCCAAGCCCCAGGCTGGCCGGCGTGAGCGACATTCCGTGTATTGGACGAACGTGGCCATTCTTGGATTGGGA
>CAYQCZ010000359.1:0-4993 GCA_964415955.1 uncultured Verrucomicrobiota bacterium
CCGGTCACCACGCTGCTTGTTGTTGCGTGCCTCGCGCTGCCGGTGGTCGCCCGCGCCCAGACCAAAACCATCCACTCGCAAAAGAGCTGGGTGATGTCGACCGCCCAGGTGGACCTTGCACTCACGCAGACGGGCGGGCACATGGCTCCGGTCACTTTCTTCCGCGACACCGACAAGCCGGTGCGGCCTTACTACATCAGCCCTTGGCAGGACGAAGGCCTGGGGAACATGCCCGCCCCTGTGATGGTGCCGTTGCGTGGCAATTTCTTCTGCATGCCTTTCGGCGGCAACGTGGCGGCGGTCGATGGCGAGTTGCATCCGCCCCATGGCGAGGTGGCGGGTTCGGAATGGACACGCGGCGACGTGAAAAAGAACGGAGCGGTGACGACGTTGACCGCTGTGATGGAAACCAAGGTCCGCCCCGGCAAGGTGACCAAGGAGTTGTCCATCGTCGAAGGCGAGAACGTGATTTACTCGCGGCATGTGATTGAGGGCTTTGCCGGAAAGACACCGCTGGGGCATCACGCCACGCTGGCCATGCCGGAAAAGGAGGGGGTGTTTCAGATCGTCACCAGCCCGTTGCGGTTTGGCATGGTGTGCGCGTCGTTGTTCAGCGATCCGAAACAGGGCGAGTATCAGGCGCTCCAGGTGGGGGCGAAGTTCACCGACATGAAGAAGGTGCCGATGGCATGGAAAGGCGCGCCCGATGCGGACCTGACATCACTGCCTGCGAGGAAGGGCTTTGCCGATCTCATTCAAATTGTGAACGAGGCCCCGGACAAAACCGGTGGCCTGGCCTGGCTGACGGCCTTCAACAAGGACGAGGGCTGGATATGGTTTTCACTGAAAGATCCCGCCGTGCTGTCGTCCACCGTGTTCTGGATGGAGAACCACGGACGCCATGGCCGCCCATGGTATGGCCGCAACAACTGTCTCGGACTGGAGGATGTCACCGCGCATTTTGCAGATGGCCTGGAGGCATCCGTGAAGGAGAATGTGCTGACCAAGGAAGGCGTGAAGACCGCGCTGGAACTCAAGGCGGACCAGCCCACGGCGGTGAACTACATCCAGGGCGTGGTGAAGGTGCCCAAAGAGTTTGACGGGGTGAAGACACTGGAGTTTGAGCCGGGCAAGGTGACGTTTGTCTCCAGCAACGGCCAGCGCGTCGCGGCGCCCGTGCGGCATGAGTTTTTGAAATCGGGCAAGCTGTGATTCAAACAAGGCGGTAACCACGGAAGACACAGAAGACACGAAATTTGAAAGGGATGGCAGGCAAAACCCATTCGATTTTCAGATGATGCCGGCCTCAGACTTGTAGCATCTGGAACATCGCTTGATTCCGTGTGCTCTGTGGTCTGTGAATCTCCCTACTGTTCTAGAGCGCTTCAAGTAAAGTCGTAACCGCCGGATCACTTGGCAACCCCTACCCCTAAACTGTAGCAGCCGACGTGAGTCGGCTCATACTTTTTCCCGGATTGAGATGGAGCGGACTCACGTCCGCTGCTACAAGGTTCATGGGGGACGGGGTGAGGGGCAGCCGGTAAACTTGCGGCTACAGAATTTCCAAAACCGCTCTAATTTATTTCCTGCTCATCAGGAACGCCAGCAGGTCGCGGAAATCCTCGACGGTCATGGTTTGTTCCATACCCGCAGGCATGAGCGACTGCGCGGATGCTTCATGACGCACCACGTCCGATCCCCGCACCCGCACACGACCTGCGTCCACGGCATTCAGGGTCAATGTTCCATCCAAGCCCGTATGCACGAGCACGCCCGTGTAGGTAAGCCCGGCCTTGGTCTCCACGACATGCTGCTCGTATTGCGGCGCCACTTCACGCGATGGATCGAGAATGGCATCGATCAAGCGTTGCCGGTCAAACACACGGGCGATGTTTGACAGGTCCGGTCCCACCATTGCCCCGCGTCCCTGCACCTGATGGCACCGTGCACAGTTCACCAGAGGATGAAAGAACACGCGCCTGCCCGAGTCTGCATCGCCGCCTTTCGCCAGTGCCTTGTGCCAGGCAGCGGGTGTGGCGGGGCGTTTCCGGGCGTCTTTGATGTCGGGTGAATCAACGCCGCCGATCTGGAGTGCAAAACGGATGTGCTGTTCAAAGGAACCGTCGTCATGGCGCGCCTTTGAAAGTGCCTGGCGAAGGGCGTCCTGCACGGGCGGTTCGCTGGCAGCGAGGCGCAGCGAGCGGGCGGTTTCCAGTCTCACGGAGGGTTGTTTGTCATCAAGCAGAGTCACAAGCCCGGGCAGTTCATGCGGTGCGCAGCGTGCCAGCGCGGCGATGGCCTCCGTGCGCAGGCGGGCAGGGGCTTGGGTGTCCTTGGAGAGTTCCAACAGCAGGGTGGGGATAGCCGCGTTGGTGGAGATGGCAATGGACCGTATGGCTTCCGTTCGCAAGCCGGGTGAGCCGCTGCGCGCCAGATGGATCAGGCGGGTGGCGGTGGCGGGAGTGTCGGGATTGGCGACGGTGGCCGCAGCCATGGCAAGCAGCGCCGGCGGCTGGGAGTCGTCATGGAGAATGCGCGTCAGGATTTGTTCACGGGCGGCAGGCGCTCGCGGCTTCGGCGGCTGTGCGGTGTCGGTGGGTGGAGCGGAGAGGATTTCCACGGCAGCAAGCCAGGCTTGGAAAAGGTAGGGAGAGGGATTCGCCGCCAAGGCCTTCGACAAATCATTTGTCAGGACACTGAGTCTTTCCTCTGCTGCCCACCAAAGCGCGAGGAAACGCACCTCTTCATTGGGATCGGCCAGGGCCGCGCGCACCACGGGAACCGGATCAGCGACCCTGGCATTCCAAAGAGCCAGCAACGCGCCGAGACGAACCCTTTCATTTGAATCAGCCAGCAAGGGCTGCCATTCACCCCTCACCCCAGCCCTCTCCCCTCGCTGCGCGAAGGGAGAGGGAGACGCATCTCGACGCTGTTCTTTCGCTGCCTTCTCCCCTTGCTCAGCGAGGGGAGAAGGTGCCCGCAGGGCGGATGAGGGGTGCGTCGTTGCATGTCTCCTGGTCCAGTCAGTGGCAAATGCAGCTACGGCTGCTGAGCGGATGAACGGGTCGCCGTCTCCGAGCGCTTGTTTCAATTCGTTGAGTTGCTTCGTTGCATCCGCAGCGAGGAGGCGTTGCAGACGTTTTTCCTCGTTGTTCAGCTTGTTCGTTGGCTGGCTCGTTTTTGGGCGCACAGTGCTGATGCCGGGTTTCGCGGCCAGACGCCAGATGCGGCCCTTGCCGTGCACCGGATAGGAACTGCGGTCCGCCCAGTCAGTGATGTAAAGCGAGCCGTCCGGCGCAGGTGCAAGGCCGACCGGTGTGAAGGCCTCGTTGAATTGTTTGTCACCGGTGACGAGGTTTTCCTTCGTCGTGGAGAATGACGCGCCGTTGTGTTTCAGGCGATACAACTCCACGGCGTGGTCGCCCCATGACGATACCAGCAGCGCGCCTTGGTAGCCGCGCGGCAGGGCAAGGCGGTCGGTGTCCAGCACGGCGCAGGGGGCCTCGCCGGTGCCGGTGAGCATGGGCAGTGTGCCGGGCAGTTCGCCATCCCAGCCATTGAAGGGATGGAGATCGTCGTAGATGCGCTGGTAACCGTAGTTGCCGGTCTGGATCAGATGCATCAGACGGCAGGGCGGACGTCCTCCGGGATCGTTGTCCACGCAGAAGAGGCGGCCCGCGCGGTCGAACTCCAGGCCGAAGGGATTCCAGAAACCACGCGCAAACACCTCCAGTCCGGAGCCGTCGGGCCGGCACCGGAAGACCCGGCCCTCACCGCGCTCACCGCGGATGGCGCGTCCGTCCGTGCCTTTCAGAAGCTGTCGCGCCGCCATGTTTTCACCCATGCCGACGTAAAGCCATCCGTCCGGGCTGAAGGCGATGCCATGGATGCCGTTGTGCGGGTAGTCGGACGCGGACTCCATTTCAAGAATCGTCGTGCGCTGCTCGCACACGCCGTCGCCATCGCGGTCGTGGAGTGCGAACACGCCGTTGCGCCAGGTGAGGTAAAGCGTGCCGTCCGGTGCGAAGGCAAGGTTCATGGCCGCTTGAAAGCCATCGGCAAACACGGTCATCTGATCGGGGATGCCATCGGAGTCCGTGTCCCGGAACATTTTCACGATGTCGTGCTTTGGCCCGGTGTAATCGGGCTTTGGGAAATGCGTGTGCGACTCGATGACAAACAGCCGCCCCTGCGCATCCATGGCGGCGCCGACAGGTGTGACGATGGCGGGTTCCTGGGCGATCAGGCGGATTTCAAGCCGTGGGTCTGTGGTGGTGGGGATGGATGGGTATGCTCCGCGTGTTGCGCTCCATGGCAGCGCCAGCATGAGGTAAATGAGTGGCTTTGGAAATGTCATGAATTGTGCTTTCTTGCGGCTCATGGCGGTTTGGACAAGTTCAACTGCCGTTGCAGTGGTGGCAATATCGAAAAGCTTGCGGAAGCAGGGATGGGGCGTAGCGTGAATACATGACCAGCAGCCTGTTGGAATTGCAGAGGACGGCAGAGCAGTTGTCACGGAAGGACCGTGAAAGCCTGCTTGTTCACCTGGTTCACACCATGGACGACATGCCGCCGGGATGTGATGACGAGGAGGCCGCGCTCCGCGACAAGGAACTCGAATCAGGCCGTGTGGCGGCATTGAGTCACGAGGAGTTTGTGAAACACGTGCGTTCCGGTGAGTGAGAACGCCCTCGTATCATCCCAAAGTGCCTGGTGAGGCGCGAAGCATGGTGCTTTTCTACGAACGTATTTCCAATGCTCTAGGTGACGCATTCTGGTCTGAGTTGCTGGAGGCCATCCAGCTCGCCTGTGAACATCCCGAAAGGCACCATTTTGACCAGAGCGGACTGCGACGGTGCAATTTGAAGCGTTTCCCGGTGCACTTCCTTTTCCGGGAGTCTGCGACACACATCCGTATTGTTGTCATCCGACATCACCGCAGGCATCCGGGTTACGGCTCGCGCAGGAAATGATTCACCCATGACGGTCAGAA
>CAYQCZ010000360.1:0-4989 GCA_964415955.1 uncultured Verrucomicrobiota bacterium
CAATGCCGCCCCGCGCTGCTTGAATTCAGACTTGCCCGCCGGATCAACCTCGGTCAGGCCATGCACCACGACATCGACCGCGTATGACCACAGCAGCGGATCGCCCCAGACATGCGGATCCCAGTGTCCCTGAAAGGACTCCGGTTCCAGAAGTTCCTTCTCCGGCATGCCCTCGGTCACTGCATACACCTTCTTTCCCGTTCTCGCCATGCGCGCAAACAGGTCGGCCATGCGGCCCTCCAGCATGAGACCCGAATAGAAGATCACCTGCGCGCGGGACAGTTTGGTGACATCCGATGCGGACGGCTTGTAAAGGTGCGGGTCCACGCCCGGCCCCATCAACCCCTGGACGTCCACCCTCGTGCCGCCCACCTGCCGCACCATGTCCGTGACCATGGTGGTGGTCGAGACAACCCGGACGGCTGCGGCGGATGGGAACGCGCAGGCCGCCAGCAAGCCGCAGAGGACGGATTGCAGGAAAACCCTGCGGCCAGACAAAACCGATGATCTGATCAACATGGGCGTGGAAGGTAAGGCGCAATTTATATGTGTCAACCAATAAAGTTAGACACAGCTAACATTGCCGGGCGCTCCCGCTTGCCATCAGGCCTTTCAAGGGACAGTCTTGCCTCCATGCGACCTGTGGATGTGCAGTTGATCGGCAACGACCTGGCAGTCAAATGGGATGATGGCACCGAAGGGTTCATCCCTTTGGAAACCCTGCGCCGCCGCTGCCCCTGTGCCGGATGCCAGGGCGAGCGGGACGTGATGGGCCGGCTGCACAAGGGTCCCGAGCGTGCCCTGACGGAGGCCAGTTTTCAGGTCAGGCGCATGGCGACTGTCGGGGGCTACGCGCTTCAACCGTTCTGGGCCGACGGCCATTCCAGCGGGTTGTTTTCCTATGAACTGCTTCGGGAGCTTGGTGCTGGCTGTGGCTGACTGTCTGCGACCGTCACAGGCGTTTGTAGCGGTAATCACGGAACCGGCCCGGATCACCTGCATGGCCGTCCTCGGCGGCATGCACGATGTTCACCAGTTCCCGGGCGGTGACGTAATGCAGCCGCCATGGGCTGGCCGCCGTCATGGATTGCATGAGGTGTTCGTGGAACCGGCGCATCGGTTCGCCCAGCAGGGCGCCTGAGTTTTGTGGGATCGCACCATGGGTGTGCAGCTTGATGAACATCCAATCCTCCCGTCCGGCCACATGGATGCCGAGCTTCAACCAGATGCGCAGCCGGTCGGGCAGGGGAGGGTTTGTGCCGGTAAGGTCCCCGTTCTCAATCCGAGGCAGCAGGCCCCATTTGCGACGTTCCCAGTTCAGGCCCAGCGGCCCCTGGATCATCAGGAGGGAATTGGTTTCCGGGCGACGATCTGCGGAACACGGGATTCCCGTGTCGTGGGATTTGGGTTTGCCGGTGCTTCTGGCGTAGTAGATGGAATTGATCGTGCGCGTCTGCGTGCGATGCGGGGCCGATGGCATGGTGAAGTCGGCGTAGCAACCCGTCTGCATCAACACATCCAGTTCGTTGGAAACGCCGCAGCCCCGGCCCTCGGGATGGGAGTTGTCCAGCGCCCAGTTGCCGTGGATGAACCCGTATCGCAATCGTCCCGAAGCGTCCTTGGAAAGCAGCCCGAGCCTTGCGAAACGCTCTTTTCCAAGTTCAAGCGTGTTGTGGAGATTCTCCGCCGTGTCATTGTCGTGATGCAGATGGATTTCCGCCTCGCCGCCGCTGCCCTTGCACAACTCCGCCAGTGCCTGCACAACGTCATCATCGTGCTGCTCGATGGGATAAAAAAAAGTGTGTTTCGGGTGCCGGCCGTCGGCATCCTTGAAGTTCCGGATGAGCTTCGGCCACTCGCGCTGCCACAGGGCCATCCGCTCCATGGCGCCGCGTTTGTCCGTGCCATGGAACGGCTCGAAATGGTCGCAGACGCTCAGCATGACGTGGGTTGGGCCCGTCAAGGGCGGGCGGCTCCGTTGCCGCAGGTGGGCGGGCAGCCAGATGTCCAGAGCCTTGATCATGCTGCTAGGGTTTTGCGATTTCCCAACCCTGCCGGTGTGATCCACGCAGGTAATGCCACAGACCGGCCATGGACATGAGGTTCAGGAACACAAAGCCCGCCGGCAAGGACAGAACCCGGATGCGCGTGTCCTTCGCGATGCAGCCGGCGGCAGCCAGTGCGTGGAAAAGACATTGCCCCATGAAGAGCCATTGAAACAGCGGGTCTTCCAGCAGCAGGGCATTGCTGGCCAGTGCCACCAGCATCAGAAATGGCGCGGCGAGCCGCATGTATTTGTGCGAGATGAGCTGCCACCAGAGCCGGTTGCGCCATGGAAGCAGCCAGCCGGGGTGACGGAAAAGCATCTGGTAATTCCCCGCGAGCGTGCGGCGTTTGCGGACCCTTTCCCTTTCGGGTTCCAGGGATTGAGGATCCAATGCCCGTGCTTCCGGATCGAAGAGAACACGATGGCCTTGCATGGCGATTTGCATGGGAATCTCAACATCGTCGATCAGCGTGTCCTCCGGCAACGGCCGGAAGGCCTCCCTGCGCACGGCATAGACCGCCCCTGTGCAGCCGATGCATGAATCCACGCGCGATTCGGCCTCGCGAACGGCCTTTTCCAGCCGCCAGTAGGCATCGACGCCGCCGCCGACATTCGAGGCCGGCTTCTGGATGTGCAACGCCCCGCTCACAGCGCCGACCTCCGGGTTGGTGAAATGACGCAGCAGATTTGGGATTGTCTCCGGTGTGAAGGTCTGGCGGACATCACACAACACGACCAGATCACCCCTGGCGGCTGCGAATCCTGCATTCAGGCCGGCGGGTTTGCCCTTGCGCGCGGGCTGCCGGATCACACGCACCGACGGGCTGGCGAGTCGCTGGAGGATTTCGTCGGTGCCATCGGTGGAGCCATCGGAAACGACGATGATCTCCAACTTATGCAGCGGCCACTGTGTGTCGAGCAGGTTGGCCAGCCGTGATTCAATCAATGCTTCGCCATTGTGGACGCACATCACGACGGAGACGAAGGTTTCATCCGGCAGGCGTCCGCTGGAAACGAGGGGCTTTCTCAGGCCTGCAAGCAGCCGAATCAGGACCGGATAGCCGATGAACGTGTAAACAATGCCGAGCGCACTGAGTGCGAATACCCATGCGGTGGCGTGTGCGATCGGCATGTTTGTTTTCCGGCTGCTGGCAGCAGGCTACATGTTTTGAATGGAATACAGCCACCATCGCTCCCAGACCCTGACCATCAGGTAAACCATCACAAAATCGATCACTCCGAAATACTTCCACTTGATGCCCTGCTGAACCGGGATGTTGTCTTCATCATCCTCGTCCATGCGTCTGCTGGTGGCACCCGGTGCTGAAACAGTTGCTGGCGAAGCCACGGACATCATGGCCGTCATTCCCGGCAATGCCACGGCCGGCCCTCCGGCCGTCGCCGGCTTCCACTGTGGCAGCAGGACCGTTTCCTCGGACTCCTTTTGTTCCTGCTCCTTTCCACGATAATACAAAATGCGATGGAATGCCCCACAGCCCGCCGCGAACATGAAATACGTGGGGCGATACCCGAAATCGATCATCCAGGTGGACACCGTGTAGCCGAGCGTAAGCACCATCAGCATGCGCCGGACACGCTCCTCCTCCTTGTTCGCGGTTTTGGCAAACACCAGCGTTCGCAGGCAGCAGTAAAGAACCGCCAGATAAAGATAGAATCCCTTTTTGCCCAGTTCAGCACCCACCTGGATGTAGCCCGAATGAGGCGCTTTTACCCAGCCCCAGGTGCGATACATGTTGCCCCACCAGTTCATGTAGCCCACGCCATGAGGGTCCGTGTTATAGATCTGCCAGCCGAACTGCCAGAGCATGATGCGCTGGGCGATGCCGGGATCGGATGAGGCACGGCGTGTGAGGGCGCCCATGCGCGGCAGTGTGAACAAGGCCGCCCAGCCCAGACTTGCCGCCAGGATGACCACGATGACCTGCACCACGAAATGCCGCCCGAAAATGAACGATGCCAGACTCGTAAAAAAGCCTGACAGGAATGCCCCCTTGCTGGCGGTGAGAAAGACGCACCACAAGGGAAAAATCAGAATCACCGACCCCAACTGCTGCATGAAAATGGGGCGAGCCCACATGAAGGCAAAGTAGGCCATCATGATGCCCGGCACGATGTTGTGTCCAACGGCGTTGGGATTGGCGAAGATGGACAGGTTGATGCAGAGGCGGCCCATGTTTCGTTCCGTGATGGAAGCACTGTCCAATGGATCAAAACCGTAAAAACCTGCCAGGCCCACCAGTGACAGGCCGAGGATCATGATGGTCCAGACCACGAGGAACTTCTTCAATCGCTCGATGGTGGTCAGTGACAGCACGATCACCACGTAGAAGATCAGATAGGACTTCACGTCCGACCATGTGGACCAGGAGTCCGGCGAGGCATACACAATCCAGCCGATCAGCGCGAACATCACCCAGTCGTGCGGCGTCTTGAAGAGTTCCTTCCACGAGAATTCCTTTTCCCGCAGCGCGATGCCCACGATGCCCATCAACATGGACAGCGCGGCCGGATGCAGGCTGGAGAACAGGGAGAAGATCTCCTGCGGACGTATGTAATACATCAGCAGGAAGATGACGATGGCCGCAAAATCCATGGCTCAGTTCATTGCATGGACCGGCCCCGGCCTGGCCGCTGCTGCGGGGGCGGGAGAATGGTGTTCGCTGCCGGTGATTTGCGCGTCGATTTCAACTCAGGGGATTATCGTGATTCAGCCCGGAGCGGCAAGGGGGAACAGGGGATCAATGTGACGTGGCGTGCTTCTTTGCCTTGTCCACCACGTCGCCATGAGGGGTGGGTTCGTATTCGTAGTCGTCCGGTTCCACGTAATCCTTGCGCATGGGATGGTCCTTGTAACCCTCCCACATCAACAGCCTGCGCAGGTCCGGGTGCCCGTCGAACTGGATGCCGTAGAGGTCGTAAAT
>CAYQCZ010000361.1:0-4981 GCA_964415955.1 uncultured Verrucomicrobiota bacterium
GTCGTACTGGGTGACCTGGTAGTTCTTGGCCGAGTCGGGATAGAAGTAGTTCTTGCGATCGAACTTGGCGAAGCGGGGGATTTCGCAGTGGAGGAGGTAACCGGTGAGGACGGTCAGGCGGAGTGCCTCGTCATTGGCGACGGGCAGCACGCCGGGCATGCCCAGGCAGACCGGGCAGACGTTGGTGTTCGGGTCCGCGCCAAAGGCGTTGGCGCAGCCGCACCACATCTTGGAGCGGGTCTTTAGCTGGACGTGTGTCTCCAGTCCGATGACGGCTTCGTATTCCATAAAGGCGGGCAGAGGTTAAACAGGAAGCAAGGCCGTTGGACACGGATTTTTCCGCTTGAACCACGGCCTTCAACGAACCGGGCGAAGTGCGATCAGTCCTTGAGTTTCCCTGCCGCCCAGAGGATGCCGCGGGAAACGTAGTTCAGGAACACCGGGTCGCGGAAGGTGTCGTCCGAGTGACCATAGGTGGTGCCAAACACGCGGGCCTTGCCATACTTGTTTGTCCAGATCACGGGATGCGCCTTGCCGTCCTTCTCGCTGACCGATGTCGCCAGCGCCTTCGCGTTTGGCCAGAGCTTCTCGATGATGTAGAGTTCGTCCTTGGGCGTGACCCAGTTGTCAGGCATGCCCTTGAGCGCGGGATGTCCGGGCTCAACCTTCTTCACCGCATAGTTGCTCTGGTGATCGTGGCGCTTGCTCGTCACGCCGAGGAATTCACGCCAGTCATCGATGTCGGTGGCGCGATACGTGTGCATCGCGCAGTGAATGACCACGGCTGGAACGCCTTTCTTGTGGGCGGCCGTGATCTTGCGGATGTAGTCAGGTGAAGTGGTGTTCGCGAAACACTCGTTGTGAACGACGATATCGAAGCCCCTGGCCCAGTCCTTGTCGTTATACAGGGCAATCTCTGCCTGCGTTCCCTTGCCGCCTTCGTTGACGACCTTCCATTCCACCTTCGCATGTTGCGTCATGGCAACTGCAAGCGCCTCGGCCTGAAACTCGTAGTTGTGGCAGCAACCACCAGTGATCAGAAGCGCACGGACGGGCTTGGGTTCGGCGGCATGTGTCGCAGTTGCGAACAGCCCGGCCATGATGAACACAAAGGAGGTTGAAAGACGTGAATTGAGCATGGCGGAGCTTAGAGCCTGCCGAATCTGGCGGTCAATCATGCTGAGCAACCAGTCAAATCACTTGCAACGCACGGGAACCGGGCATTGATTCGCATTCAACGCCGCCAACCCGAGCCGGAGAGCTGCACAGCCCCGCCGTAGAGCAGCAGCTTCTCGGTCAGCGTCGTCTTGCCGGCGTCCGGATGTGAAATGATCGCGAACGTGGGTCACCCTCATCGAACCGGCATCGCACCAGGTCATGAACCATTTCAGGCAGTTCGTCCAATGACTCCGCCTGAGTCGCCATTTCGGGCTCATGGCATGTCGCAACCAGCCAGTCGCCATCCTCCTCGACCTGAAAATGTAGTTCGCTCATGACGAAAGGCTGACCGTATCGCCGAAGGGCGTCAACTGAGCGTCCTGTTCAAGCAAATCGAATCACATTCTTGATGCCCTTGTTCCTGCCGATGAGCAGTTCCTGATACTTGTCCGGTGCGTAACGCCCGGTGATCACGCTTTGGAGTTGTTCGGGCCAGCGTTCGAGGAAGATGCCGAGGTCCGCGATGGCGCTCTGGAAGGCGGCGCGGTCCGCGTTCACCGTGCCGATGATGGCCTGGTTCATCAACACGATGTTGCGCATCGTGAGGTCGCCGTGGATGTCGATGATCTTGCCGGGCGCAGGAATGCCGGTGAACACAAACACGCCGTTCACACCGAGCACACGGATGACTTCAAAGGCGATCTCACTGCCTCCAACGGCTTCATACACGAGGTCAATGTTCCCCACGTGTTCCGCCAGTTGCTCGGCGGTGGTGTCGAGCGCAGAGATGTATTCCGCACCCAGTGATTCCACCAGTTCGGACTTTGGATTGGGCGCTTTGGAACGGGAATAGACGTAG
This sequence comes from uncultured Verrucomicrobiota bacterium, assembly GCA_964415955.1. Classification (GTDB taxonomy): domain Bacteria; phylum Verrucomicrobiota; class Verrucomicrobiia; order Limisphaerales; family CAYQCZ01; genus CAYQCZ01. The sequence goes on from CAYQCZ010000361.1 coordinate 2,018, forward strand.
GTTTTGAAGCCGCGCGCCAGCAACGCCATTGTGCCCAGGATGCCGATGGGCCCTGCTCCCAGCACGACCGCGTTCAAGCCCAGTCCCGGCGGTGTGCCGGGTTCGGTGCGCGACCATGGGATGCGCCCCTGCACCTGCCAGACCTGTTGCAGCGCCTTCTCGGCAATGGTCAATGGCTCGGTCAACACCGCCACGTCCCGCAGGTGTTGCGGGACGATGTTCATGAACTTCTCCTCGTCCACGTAGGATTCGGTCATGTAGCCGTGGACCATCTTGATGCCGCGCTCGACGAAGTCGCCGGTGGCGCAGTAATCCTGCTGGTCATTGCGGCAGGGGCGGCAGTGCTTGTGCGGGCAGGGCCTTCGCACACTGGGCACGACGAGATCACCGGGTTTGAGTGACTGGACGCCTTCCCCCACTTCCACCACCTCACCCAGTGATTCGTGGCCGAGCACGAGATAATCGAACCCCTGCGGCGGCGATCCATAAACAAACGTGCAGATCTCGCGATCTGTGCCGCAGATGCCCACATCCAACGTGCGGACAAGGACGTCCTTGGGGCCGGACAGTGTGGGGCGTTGATGATCGATCAACCGGAGTTCCTTCCGGCTGGGAACAACGCCGACGGCGCGCATGGTGCTGCTCATGAAAGTGAATGTTTGTTAAAACACGCTGCCCGGGACGTCCGGGGGAAAGCGGGGCGCATCGTATCCCCGGACCTTGCAAAGGAAATGAAAAACTGGCGGATGTTGCGGTGCCTGCGTGAACTCACCAAAGCGGGCGGAGCTGCCAGACCGGATGGCAGCACCTGGGGCTATTCGCCATCGGCGTCCCGCACCAGAGTGCCCACCTTCTCACCCATCACAACGCGCTTGATGTTGTGCTCCTTGAACAGGTCGAACACGATGATCGGCATGTGATTGTCCATGCACAGGGAGAAGGCCGTGGAATCCATCACCTTCAGGCGTCGCTGGAGGGCGTCGCTGTAGGAAATCTCCGCAAAACGCTTTGCCTTCGGATTCTTCTTGGGATCGCTGTCGTAAATGCCGTCCACCTTGGTGGCCTTCAGGATGACTTCCGCGCCGATTTCATTGGCCCGGAGTGCTGCCGCCGTGTCGGTGGAGAAATACGGGTTGCCGGTGCCGGCGGCGAAAATCACCACACGGCCTTTCTCCAGGTGCCGGACGGCCCGTCGGCGGATGAAGGGCTCGGCGATCTGCGACATGACGATGGCCGTCTGCACGCGGGTGGCGACGCCCTGCTTTTCGAGGGCATCCTGAAGGGCCAGTGCGTTGATCACCGTGGCCAGCATGCCCATGTAATCGCCGGTGGCGCGTTCGATGCCGCGCTCGCTGCCCACCTGGCCGCGGAAGATGTTGCCGCCTCCGACCACCACGACCACCTCGACGCCCAGTTCGCGCACCTCGCGCACCTGTGCGGCCACGCCGTGGACCATGTCCGGGTTGATGCCCTCGCCGCGTTCTCCGCCAAGGGCTTCACCGCTGATTTTCAGAAGGACACGACGATAGCGGGCGACAGGTTTCTTGCTCATGCAAATGGAAATGGCCGTGTGCAGGGTGAAGTGTGGTGCTGGGACGCGGCCAACGGCATGGGCGGGTTTTAACAGGCCGCCATGGCGCACGTCAACGAGCGCGACACAGGTTGTTGTTCAATCACCAGCCGCCGGTGGGACGAGACTTGTCGAGCCCTGATCCCTCCGCCGAGGTTGTAATGAAGCCTCTGCGGCAAACTTCTCATGGCGCGTGGCACCCCGTCACCCCCTCCGCCTATACGCCTGCCGGACTTTGACGGAAAAGACGGCCCGACGGCATCTGGCCCCGCCAGGGCAAACAGGGAGTGCCAATCGCTTCTTGCCTGAGTGGAAGTCGTGAGGCTTACTTTGCGCGTTTTCGTCAGGACTGAAACGCAACCATGAATTCCGACCAGCTCGCCAAAGCCAAGTCCCTGGGGTTTTCCGACCGCCAGATCGCCCATCTCACCGGACAGACCGAGGACGCCGTCCGCGCCACACGCAAGGCGGCGGGACTGGTCCCGAGTTATCGTCTCGTGGACACGTGTGCCGCCGAATTCGAGGCCTACACACCGTATTACTATTCCACGTATGACCGGGGTGACGACGAGGTGAAGGGCAACAAGGCGAAGAAGGTCATGATCCTGGGCGGCGGCCCCAACCGCATCGGCCAGGGCATCGAATTCGATTACTGCTGCGTGCATGCCTCCTTTGCGCTGAAAGCGGACGGCTTCGAGACCATCATGGTGAACTCAAATCCCGAGACGGTTTCCACGGACTACGACACCAGCGACAAGCTGTTCTTCGAGCCGTTGACGCTGGAAGATGTGCTGCACATCTACGAGCGCGAGCAATGCTGGGGGGCGATCGCGCAGTTTGGCGGCCAGACACCGCTGAATCTGGCGCTTGGCCTGCAGAAGAGCGGCGTGAACATCATCGGCACATCGCCGCAGAGCATCGAAATCGCCGAGGACCGCAAGCTGTTCGCGGAGATGCTGAACAGGCTGGACATTCCCCAGCCGCCCAATGGCATCGCCACCAATGAATCCGAGGCCCTGGAAGTGGCCCGCCGCCTGACCTATCCGGTGCTGGTGCGTCCCAGCTTCGTCCTGGGCGGGCGCGCCATGCAGATCGTTTACAGCGACGCCGAGCTGCAGCATTACATGCGTTATGCCGTCGAGGCCTCCCCCGAGCGCCCGGTGCTGGTGGACAAGTTCCTCGAAGATGCCACCGAGGTGGATGTGGATTGCATTGCGGACGTGGGTAATTTCACCAATCCGGACGATGGCACCATCGTGGTGGGCGGCATGCTGGAGCACATTGAATTTGCCGGTGTCCACTCGGGCGACGCGGCCATGGTGCTGCCCCCGCACACGCTTTCAAAGACGGTCATCGACACCATGCGTCACTACACACATGCCATGGCCCGCGAG
>CAYQCZ010000362.1:0-4980 GCA_964415955.1 uncultured Verrucomicrobiota bacterium
CAATCCACTCTGCCGGAAAATTTCGTTCACCGGCTCGACCGAGGTGGGGCAGAAGCTCATCGCAGGGGCCGCTGCCGGCATCAAGCCGCTGTCACTGGAACTGGGTGGGCATTCGCCTGTGCTGGTGTTTGACGACGCCGCTCTCGCGAAGGCCGTCGAAGGCACGATGATTGCCAAGTATCGCAACACCGGCCAGTCCTGCATCGCTGCCAACCGCATCTATGTGCAGCGCGGCATCTGGGATCGATTCGTTCCTGCACTGGTGGAGAAGGTGAAGGCGTTGAAGGTGGGTGATGGATTGGGTGAAGGCGTGGACATCGGCGCATTGATCAACGAGGACGCATTGAACACGGCTCTGCGGCATGTTCAGGACGCCCAGGCGCGCGGCGCGAAGCTGCTCTGCGGTGGCAACCGATGGGGCAGAACCGGGGCGTTTCTTGAGCCGACGGTGTTGACGGATGTGCCCGACGCATGTCTCGGCATGTGCGAGGAAACCTTTGCACCGGTCGCCTATGTGAATGTGTTCGATACCGAGGAGGATGGCGTGCGCCTGGCGAATGAGTCGCGCTACGGACTTGCCGCCTACGTGTTCACCAACGATCTCAGTCGTGCCTTCCGCATGATGGAAGTCCTCGAAGCCGGCATGCTGGCCATCAACGACGGTGTGCCGACGACCAGCCAGAGCCCGTTCGGTGGCGTGAAACAAAGCGGTTGGGGCCGCGAGCTGGGCATCGAAGGCATGGATGCGTTTCTGGAAACGAAACATGTGGCGGTGGGGATCTGAGACACGGATTTCACGGATGAACACGAATTCAAAGACACTGAACCTTGGCCTGCTGATCATCGGCCGCAAGCGTCCGGGCTTCGACCTGGACTGGGCGAAGCAGATTGAGGCCGAGGTGTTCACGACGCTGGAGTCGCTCGGACTCGGCGCAGTGACAAAGGGGCGGGCGGTGGATGATCCTTCGCTGCGCGAGGTGTTGGTGTCCCTGCGGGCTGCAGGCGTGAACACGCTCGTCGTCGTGCAGCCCACCATCGGAGACGGGCGGCTGGCACCGTTGATCGGGCAGTTGTGGAACCTGCCCGTGGTGCTTTGGGCGACGCCCGAACGTCCCGGTGCCAGCAAGGTCACGGCCTGCGGATTGGTGGGCGCTCACCTGTTTGCATCGATCCTGCGACAGCAGCAGCGGCCCTTTGAGATTGTTTACGGTCCCACCGAGGATGCCGCCACGAAAGCCGCTCTCACTGTGGCCGCGCGTCTGGTTCACACCGCCGTGGCACTGCGCTCGGCCAAGGCGGGCTTGGTTGAGCAGCACGTGCCGGGATTCATCAACCTGCACGTCGATCCGGCGCGTCTGAGCAGCCAGTTGGGTGTTCAATTGCAGCATTTCAGCCTGAAAGTATACATCGACACCCTCGTTGCGGTGGACACCGCGAAAGTTCGGGAACATGTCGAAGCCGTGAAGGCACTGGCACTGCCTGCCGAAGAAGGCATTGGCGACAAGGAGCTGGAAACCGATGCGCGTCAGTATCTGGCAATGGGCGCCATGATGCATGACAACTCGCTCGATGCGCTGGCTGTGCGGTGCTGGCCGGAACTGCCCGAACTTGTGGGTCAATGGCCTTACCTTGCGATGGCCCGGCTGGTCTCGGAACATCGTGCCGTGGCTCTGGAAGGCGATGTGGATGGGGCAATTTGCGGGTTGATCAGCGAGACGCTTGGCATGGGGCCGGCGTTCATCACGGACTGGCTGGCGCACGATGAACACAGCATCACGGCCTGGCATCCCGGCATGGCACCGCTCCAACTGTGCGAAGACAAGGGCAGGGCGGGGGCGCCACGCCTGAGTCGGCATTTCAACAACGGCAAGCCGCTGTGCGTGGATGCGCAACTGCGGCCCGACATGGATGTGACCTTGTTCCGGCTCTGGTCCTGCGACGGGCGTTATCATCTCACCGCCTGCGATGCGCGGACCGAGGCGCTGGCACAACCACTGGCCGGCAATTCCGTCTTGGTCAAACTCTCAGACCGGTCTGTGCCACGCTGGTTCGATGACTTGTGCCATGCCGGGATGGCGCACCATTTGTCCATCGCCGAAGGGCATCACGCCGACAAGCTGCGTCGGTTGGCGAGGTTGATGGGGATTACGTTGGTGAACTGATGGAAGGGAACGCAGAGGACGCGGAGGTTTTCGGAAAGATCGCAATGGAACCCTGCGGTCTCCGCACTGAATGGAACAACGTCTTCAGATGACTTGTAACCTGTCCACGCATGGCGCGTCACCATCGGAGAAATGGTTTCCCGGTTGATCACCATCATGGTTCATCCCCACATGCGTTTGCTGCTCTCGTTGATGCTGCATGCCGCTTTTGCATCTGGTGCGGTTGCAGCGGACAAGGTCTCGCTCAAGTTCACAGACATCGAAGGAGGCGAGCAGAAGCCGTTTCACATGGAAGGGCGCAAGGCCTCGGTGCTGCTCTTCACCACGGTGGATTGTCCGGTCGCCAATGCGTTTGCACCGGAGATCAAGCGGATTTGCGAGGCCTACACGGACAAAGGCGTTGCCTTCTACCTGGTGCATGTCGATCCGGATGTGACTGCGGAAGACGCACGCAGACACACCGGGGCCTATGGCTACACCTGTCCCGTGCTTTTGGATGCCCGGCATCAATTGGTGAAGGCGGTTGGGGCGAAGATCACTCCCGAAGCCGTGGTCATTGATGCCAGGGGAAAGCAGGTTTATCACGGTCGCATCAACAACACATACGAGGACTATGGTGTGAAGCGCCAGGAGGCGACGAAGCACGAACTGCGCGATGCAATCGAGGACGTGCTGGCCGGGCGCAAAGTGAGGGTGGCGAAGGCAGTTGCGGTGGGGTGCTACATACCACCGCAGCCCAAATAGCAGCTCATGTGGGCCATGGGAGTGCCGGTCCTGATCGCAAATCCATGTCGATGCTGCGAGACGCTTCACAGGGCGCCGATCTTTAGTTGCGTCACCAGGCTGGAGAACTTCCTGGCTGCGGCTGACATGCCCGACTTGCGTGCATTGATCAGGGCGATTTTTCGCATGACACTCTGCCCGTCCAGATCGATGGCACAAATCTGGGAAGGCAAATCACGAGCCGCCAGACGTGGGACGATGGCGATTCCCAGTCCTGCTTCCACAAGGGCCCTGATGGTTTCGAGCTGACCGCTGGCACAGGCTGTTGCGGGTTCAAAGCCCGCCTCGCGGCACGCAGCCAGTGCACTGTCCCTGGCACGGCCCTTGTAAAAAATGAAGTTCTCCCCGGCGAGGGCCTCCAGCCGGATGGATCGTTTCCTTGCCAGCGGGTGTCCTCTGGACAGCAGCACGACGAAGGATTCGGACAACAGTTCCACGTGTTCAAAAATGCGATCGTTCACCGGCATCTGGAGGAGGCCAAGTTCTGCCTGGCCTGACTTCACCAGCTCCGCCACACCCTCCGAGCTTTCCTCGATCAGCCTCAACTCAACCTGAGGATGTGCCTTGCGGAAACCCCGGATCACCGCAGGCAGCCAGCACGCGCTCACGCTCGGGATCGTCGCCACCACCAGCCGGCCGCCGCGCAAGTCCGCCACTTCCGCCACGGTCTGCTTCGCCGCCTCGGCCTGCGCCAGCAACGCCTCCGCGCGCGGCGCCAAAGCCTCGCCCGCCGCCGTCAGCAGCGTCTGCTTGCGGCCGCGCACGAACAACGCTGCGCCCAGTTCGGCCTCCAGATTCTTCATCTGCTGGCTCAATGCCGGCTGGGCGATGCGCAACCGCTCCGCCGCGCGGGTGAAGTTCTTCTGCCGCGCGATCTCCAGAAAGTAGGCCAGTTGGTAAAGTTCCATGATCAACTCCCGGCGGCGGCAGGCCGGCGGTTGAACCGGAGTTCGCCGCTGTGTTCGACATCGGATTTGCCAATCATAAGCATCGGAAAATAATCTTTTTCCTATCGTCTAGCCATCGCTAGCCTCGGCGTCAATGAATCAGCCGACGATCGATCCGATCAAGATGTTGCACCCGCGGCGGCGCATCGAAGGTTTCTCCGCCATCCTCCTGCCGTTCCTCGCCAATGGCGACGTGGACTGGCCCGGCTTCACCGAGCACACGCGCCGCACCGTGGAGGCCGGCCTCGGCCCCGCGGTGAACATGGACACCGGATTCGGCAACTTGATCGACGACGCCACCAAACGCCGCGCGCTCGAAATCACGCAGGCCGAATGCGCCGGCCGCAGCTACGTCGCCGGCGCGTTCGTCGGCGACCAGCCGGGCGCGGCGTTCAACTTCGACGCCTACGCGCGGCAGATGGCGATGATCCAGCAGTTCGGCGGCACGCCCGTCATTTTCCAAAGCTACGGTCTCACGCAGCAGAGCGACGACGCCATCGTGTCCGCCTACGCGAAACTCGGCACGGTGGCGGAGCGCTTCGTCGGCTTCGAACTGGGCACCATGTTCGCGCCGTTCGGGAAGATTTACTCGCTCGACGTCTATCGCGGGCTGATGAGCGTGAAGCAGTGCATCGGCGCGAAACATTCCTCGCTGTGCCGCGACCTCGAATGGCAGCGCCTCGCGCTCCGCGACGCCACGCGCCCCGACTTTCGCGTTTACACCGGCAACGACCTCGCCATCGACATGGTGATGTATGGCAGCGATTACCTGCTCGGCCTCTCGACCTTTGCGCCCGATGTTTTTGCCAAGCGCGACGCCGCGTGGGCCGCGGGCGACCCGGCGTTCTACGAACTCAACGACCTGCTGCAATACCTCGGTTTCCTCGCCTTCCGCCCGCCGGTGCCTGCCTACAAGCACAGCGCCGCGATGTTCCTCAAACTCCGCGGCTGGATCGGCTGTGACGACACGCATCCGAAATCCGCGAAGCGCCCCGAGTCGGACCGGGAAATTCTGGCGGATATCGTGAAGCGGTTGCCTCAGTGAAACGAAAACTCTCAAGCCAAGGCCGGGTTGAGATGATGTCGCA
>CAYQCZ010000363.1:0-4961 GCA_964415955.1 uncultured Verrucomicrobiota bacterium
GTGACAGGTATGTAGGGTTTCAGGTTTCCGGATGATTGACCTCGAACAGTAAACTCTTGTTCAACCTTTTTTGGTGAGCTCGCTTTCTTATAAAATCACGATGCATCGTGGGACAAGATAAACCGCCAAATATCGATCAGACCACCAGCCCCGGCCCTCCATTCTGAACACGTCCCCGGAAAATCCCTTGCCAAAGAGCGGGGGCGTCCTTTGAATACGCCTTCGCGCCGTTGGTCGGCTGGATAGCTCAGTTGGTAGAGCAGAGGACTGAAAATCCTTGTGTCGGCGGTTCGATTCCGTCTCCAGCCACCACTTTCCCCCGTAGCATTCCCGACTGGTGCCCGCTGGCATTTCCCTTTGCGACGAGTTGGCCCATGGTTACATTCCACGTCCATGAATTCCAAATTTGGCACCAGCCTGAAGCGCTTGATTCCGACAACCCTCGGTCTAGCAATCACCAGCCTGATGTTTTCCGGCTGCGGCGGCTCCGGTCCATCGGGAACCGGCAGCTCCGGCAGCGGGCGGACCAGCTCGGCACCCGGTCTTGATCTCCCCCTGCCTGAGCCCCCGATGATCGCCGGGTGCGAACCGGGCGTGCCCGGCGGCAGGCTGGTCATCGCGACTTTTGGCAGCGACCCCAAGACCCTCAATCCGATCACGGAGAACGAGCAGACCTCGTCGGACATCGTGCGGCTGCTGTTCGCGGGATTGACCGGATTTGACTGGACCACCCAGACGTCTTCGCCAGGGCTCGCCCACAAGTGGGAGGTGGCCGGGGATCAGGTGACGTGGACATGGCATCTGCGCAGGAACCTGAAATGGAGCGACGGCCAGCCGCTCACCGCCGATGACGTGGTCTTCACCTGGAACGACGTGATCTACAACCCGGAGATCGTGAACGTCACACGGGATCTTTTCACCATTGAAGGCAGACAGTTCCAGGTGAGCAAGGTGGACGACCTCACCGTGAAGGTGGTGACGCCCGCGCCGTATCCGATGATGGTCGAGGGCTGGGGCGGCATGCCCATCGTGCCAAAGCACATGCTGGCCAAAGCAGTGGCTGCGAAGAGTTATCCCGCCGCCTATGGCATCAACACCCCGCCGGAGCAGTTGATCGGCAGCGGCCCTTACAAGCTCAAGCAGTTCAAGAGCGGCCAGTTCGTGCTGCTCGAACGCAACCCCCACTTCTTCGTCACCGACAAGAAGGGCCAGCGCCTGCCCTACATCGACACGGTGGTTTACACGGTCACGCCGGACATGAACGCCATGTCATTGAAATTTCTCGCCGGTGAAAGTGATGCCCACGAGAACGTGCGGCCGGATGAATACGTGCGGTTCAAGGCGGAGGCGGACAAGGGGAAGTTCAGGCTTTACGATCTGGGCATCGGCCCCGAGAAGGCGTTCCTCTGGTTCAACCTGAATCCCGGCAAAAACAAAACCACGGGCAGGCCTTTCGTGGACCCGAAACGGATGAAGTGGTTTCAGGACGTGCGGTTCCGCCGCGCCATTTCGCACGCCATTGACCGCGATTCCATCATCAAATCCGTCTATTCCGGGCGCGCCCAGGTGGCGTTCGGGTCCGTCTCCCCGGCCAACAAGAAGTGGTTCAATCCGGACACGCCCTCCTTCCTGTTCGACCCCGCAAAGGCCCGCGCGCTGCTCAAGGACATGGGCATTCAAGACCGCGATGGGGACGGCTTCATTGAGGATGCAGATGGCACGGTGGTCGAGTTCACCATGCACACCAACACCGGCAACAACACGCGCGACAAGATCGCCGTGCTGATCCAGGAGGACATGAAGCGCCTCGGCATCCGGCTGAACTACAAGCCGCTGGATTTCAACACGCTGGTGGACAAGATCGACAACACCTTTGACTATGACTGCATCCTGCTGGGTCTGGGCGGCGGTGCGCTCGACCCGGTGTTCAGCATGAATGTGTTCAAGTCCAGCGGGTTCACCCACTTCTGGCATCCGCAGCAGAAATCACCCGCCACGGAATGGGAGGCGCGCGTGGACGCCCTGATGGATGCCCAGGCCAAGACCGTGGATGAGGCCGAACGCAAGAAGGCGTTCAACGAGGTGCAGGTCATCATGAACGAACAGATGCCCTTCATCTACACCGTGGCCCCGCTCAGCTACGCGGCCATCCGTTCGGACATCGCGAACCTGCGCCCCACCGTGCTCAGTTCGTGGCGCCTGACATGGAATGTGGAGGAGCTGTATTTCAAGAAATGAAACCACGACCCGACCTTCGTCACAGCACCGCATGGACGCTGCTCGCGCCATTGACCCTCGCCTTGCTCGTCATCACCGGCTGCGGACGCCAGCCAGCTTCGGATGCGGCAAAGCAGCCCGCCCCGCCATCCGCACCCTCCGAAGTGGAGCCGCCACTGATCGTGAACTGCGAACCCGGCATTCCCGGCGGGCGCATGATCATGGCGGGCTTCTCGGACCCGAAATCATTCAACCCCATCACCCAAAGCGAAACCTCCTCCAGCGACATCACGGACATGTTGTTCGTGGGCCTGCTGCTCAAGAACGAGCAGACGCAAGGCGTCGAGCCGGGCCTGGCCCACAAGTGGGAGGTGGCCGGGGACAAACGCACATGGACCTTCCACCTGCGCAAGGGGCTGAAATGGAGCGACGGGCATCCGCTCACGACGGACGACGTGGTCTTCACCTTCAACGACGTCATCTACAACACCAACATCGTCAACGTGGCGGTGGACCAGCTCCGGGTGGACGGGAAGGATTTCGAAGTCAGCAAGGTGGATGACCTCACCGTGCGCGTGGTCACGCCGGCCATCTTCGCGCCGTTTGAGGAATTCTTCGGCGTGCGGCGCATCCTGCCGCGGCATGTCCTCGCCACGGCGGCGCAGAGCGGGCAGTTCGAGTCCGCCTATGGCGTGAGCACACCTCCCGACAGGCTGGTATGCAACGGGCCGTTCCGCCTCAAACAATACAAGCCGGGGGAATTCACCGCATTGGAACGCAACCCGCATTACTTCGCCGTGGACGCGAAGGGACAGCGGCTGCCCTACTTCGACACCGTGATCCACATGGTCGTGCCGGACCAGAACACGGTCTCGTTGAAAATGCTCAGGGGCGAAACCCACCTGCAGGAACTGGTCCGGCCGGAGGAGCATCAGTTGTTCAAGGTCACCGAACAGCAATCCGGCCGCTTCACACTGTTTGACCTGGGCGTCGCCTCGCAGATCGACCTGATCTGCTTCAACCAGAACACCGGTGTGAACAAGAACGGCAGACCGTATGTCGATCCCGTGAAATTGAAGTGGTTTCGCAACACCAAATTCCGCCAGGCCATCAGCCACGCCATCGACCGTCCCAGCATGGTCCGCGCGACGCTCAACGGCCTGGGACGGCCCAACTACGGCTTCTTCACGGAATCCAACGCCCGGTGGATCAATCGCGACATCGCCCGGCATCCCTACGATCCCGAAAAGGCCAGATCCCTCCTGGCGGACATCGGCATCAAGGACCGCAACGGCGACGGGCTGCTGGAAGATGAAACCGGACGTGTGATCGAGTTCGAGATGAACACCAATGCCGGCAACAGCCGCCGCGAAAAGGGCTCCATCATCGTCCAGGAGGATCTCAAACGGCTGGGCATCAAGGTCCACTTCCGCCCGCTGGAGTTCAATTCCCTCGTCCACAAGCTCGACGAGACGTTCGACTACGAGTGCATCTTCCTCGGGCTGGCCAGCGAATCCACCGATCCCGGCGACAGCATGAACGTGCTGACCTCACGCGGCTTTTCCCATCAATGGTTCCCCCGCCAGAAGACGCCATCGACCGCATGGGAGGCGCGCATCGACGAGTTGATGAACGCGCAGCTCAAGACGCTGGATTTCGCCGAGCGCAAGCGGTTGTTTGACGAGGTGCAGGCAATCATGGCCGAACAGGTGCCGCTGATCTACACCACGGTGATGAACGCCTACGCGGCCGCCAGCCGGGACATCGGAAACCTCAAACCCACGGCGCACCACCACAACCGCCTGGTCTGGAACATCGAGGAGCTCTACTTCAAGCGTTGATCACACGCCCCGGCCGGGGTGGGACGCCCCCCGTCAATGCGACGTCAGCGACGCCATGTCGCTGGCTGTCATGTCCGCGATCATCTCCTCGAAGGAAAGCGTGGGTTTCCATCCAAGCAGCTTGCCGGCCTTTGCAGGATCGCCCACCAAGTTGGAAGGCTCGGATGGGCGCAAGAACCTTGGATCCTGCCGCACGTGATCACGCCAGCTCAGCCCGACGGAACGGAACGCCGTATCGACCAGATCCTCCACGCTGCGCTGCACGCCCGTGGCGAACACAAAATCCTCCGGGGTGTCGTGCTGGAGCGCCAGCCACATGCCCCGCACGAAATCCGGCGCCCAGCCCCAGTCACGCCGCGCGGAGAGGTCGCCCAGCATCAATTCCTTTTGCAGCCCCAGCTTGATGGCCGCCGCGCCACGGCAGATTTTGCGCGTAACGAAGTTCTCCCCGCGCCGCGCCGACTCGTGGTTGTAGGTGATGCCATTCACGGCGAACAACCCGAAGCTGCGCCGATACACCCGCGTCATCTGCGTCGCAAACACCGTGGCGCATCCGTAGGGGTTCACCGGGTTGAAGGGCGTCTCCTCCGTCTGCGGTGCGATAGACGGCTGGCCGAACACCTCGCTGCTGGAAGCGTGATAAAACCGCGTCGCTTTCGGCAGGTCGCGCACGATCTCCAGCAGCCGCAACGTGCCCATGGCCGTCAGTTCGCAGGTGGATTCCGGAATCTCAAAGCTCAACCCCACATGACTCTGGCCTGCCAGATGATACAGTTCATCCGGCTGCACCTTGTGCACGACGCGCCGTAAAGTGGTGGGGTCGTCAAGATCAGCGTAATGCAGGAAAAGTTTCTGATTCTGAACCGCCGCATCCGTGTAAAGATGCCGCAGACGCGAACGCTC
>CAYQCZ010000364.1:0-4922 GCA_964415955.1 uncultured Verrucomicrobiota bacterium
GGGCACCGGAGGGCGCTGGCGGCGGGCAACATCGGCCTGCCGCTGTGCAGCGTGGCGGAGAAGACGAGGGATCTGGATTTCCTGGTGCTCGAGGTCAGTTCGTTCCAGCTGGAACGCATCCACTTCTTTCGCCCGGCGATTGCGGTGCTGCTGAACATCACTCCGGACCATCTGGACCGTTATCCCGGCATGACTGAATACGCCTGCGCGAAAGCCCGGATATTCATGAACCAGCAGCCCTTCGACTGGGCCGTGGTGCAGAGCGAGGCGCTGGCCATGTTGCGTGCGCAAGGGGTGAAAGTGCCCTCCAAGGTCATCACCTTCAGCGTGCAAAACCAGCGTGCGGACATCCATTTCGACCGGGGCCTCCTGGTCAGCCGCATTCCGGGCTGGGAAGGAGTGCTGCTGGACATGGCAAAGACGCGCCTGGCCGGCCCCCACAATGCCGAGAATCTGATGGCCGCGATTGCCGTGGGGCGCATTCTCCGCATGCCGCTCGAGCAGATGCGCGCGGCGCTTGCCGAATTCCGGCCTGCGCCCCATCGATGCGAACTGGTGGCCGAGTTCAACGGCGTCAAGTTCATCAACGATTCCAAGGCCACGAACGTCGATGCCGTGGCCAAGGCGTTGCAATCCATGCCCGCTGCGGAGGGCGGCCGGCCCAACGTCTGGCTGATCGCAGGCGGCAGGGACAAGGGCTTCGACTTCTACGAGATTGGTCCCATGCTTTCCCGGCGCGTGAAGCGTGCGCTGCTCATCGGAGAGACACGCGACAAGCTGCGCGCCGCATGGAGCCTGTTTACGCCTTGTGCCTCGAAGGATTCGTTGCTAGAAGCTGTTTGCGAGGCGGCCGTGGAGGCCGTCCCGGGCGATGTCGTGTTGCTCTCCCCGGCGTGTTCGAGCTTCGATATGTTTACCGATTATCGACACAGGGGTGAAGTGTATCGACAGGCGGTCCAGGAATGGATCGCCAGAACCCGCAAGACAACGCATGCCGCTTGAATTGAAAAACCATGAACGTCGGACCTGAATCAACAGTCCGGAACTTGCACTGAAAACAAACAATGCCTTTGGCGCGCAACCAGATTCCAGAGCTGCCGCCGAATTCACCAACACAACACGCCACACACACGCCATGAACAACGACCCCAGTCCGCTCATCCCGCAAGGCTCGCTCCAGCAGGCGAGCGCCAAGTCCAAATCCACCATGCGCCTCGCCATCTTCATCGTCGCCATCGTGCATGTCGCCCTCATCGGCGGCATCCTGATGGTCGGATGCAAACGCGAGGAAGCGAAACCCGATCCGGCCAAGCAGGCCCAGGTGCAGAACAATCTGCCGCCTCTGGACCCGACGTATTATCCGCCCGCCTCCAACGATCCCGCCGCCGGTGTCATGCCGCCCGATCCCCTTGGCGGGTCACTGCCGCCCCTTCCGCCGCCTGCGGGCACGACGCTTACCTCCGCCCCCCCGTCCGTGGGCGGGACCGTTCCTGGTGGCACGGCCATGGATCCCCTGCTGCCTCCGCCAGCGGTTCCTGGAAACATGCTTCCGCCCGAGCCCGCTCCCGTGGCCGAGGGCGTGACCTACTCGATCGCCAAAGGCGACACCTTCTCGTCCATCGCCTCCCGCAAGGGCGTGAGCGTCGCGGCGATCGTCAAGGCCAACCCGGGTGTTGACCCCACGCGGCTGCAGATCGGTCAAAAGATCAAGCTGCCCGCCGGAGCGGCAGGCTCCGTCGCTGCGGCAGCAGCACCGTCAACCACGCCATCCACCAGTGCGTCGGCCTCCTACACTGTGAAATCCGGCGACACGCTCACGCGCATCGCCCGCAACCACAACACCACGGTGGCCGCCTTGAAGAGCGCCAATGGATTGCGCACCGACCGCATCAACGTGGGCCAGAAGCTCAAGGTGCCTGGTGTGGCCAAGCCGGCTGCGACACCCAGTGCCGGGCCTGCCGTGGCGACGCCCCCGCTGGATCCGTTGGGCGGCGCGCTGCCCCCGTTGCCCGCACCCGGCAATCCATGAACTGAACCCTCAGCCTGCGCATGAAATCCGCAGTGACCATGCTTGTCTTTTGCGTGGCGGCCTTGCTGGCGCTGGGCATGGTCATGCTCTATAGCGCAAGCACGGTTCAGGCGGGTGCGAACTACCTGGTCAAGCAGCTCATCTGGGGCACCCTCGGCTTGTTGGTGGCCGTGGGTGCCGCCTGGTTCCGGGTGGACTGGCTGCGGGACAGTCGTTCCCTGAGACTGACACTTTTCGCCGTCACGGTGGTGTTGCTGCTGCTGGTGTTGATTCCCGGCATCGGCAAGGCGGCGGGGGGTGCGAGGCGGTGGCTGAGCTTTGGGTTCGCACAGTTTCAACCCTCCGAACTGGCCAAGCTGTCAGTCATCGTCTTCATCGCGTGGTATGGTGACAGGTTCAGCCGGTTGATGGGGGAGTTTCGCATGGGCTTCCTCTGGCCGATGGGGTTTCTGGCGTGTGTGATGGGCCTCATTTTTCTGGAGCCGGACTGGGGGACCGCCCTGCTGATTGGCACCGTGGGGGCCGGCATGCTGGTGGTGGCGGGCACGAAGTTCCGTTACTTGATGGGTGCGGCGCTGCTGGGGTTGGTGTTGTTGACGGTGGCCATCATGCACAATGAGGTGCGCCGTGCCCGCCTGATGGCGTTTCTGAACCCCGAGGCGCACAAGGAAACAGCCGGGTATCAGCAATGGCAGGCCATGCTGGCCTTCGGGTCGGGGGGCTTGGAGGGCAAGGGATTGGGTGATGGCCGGCAGAAGCTGGGGTTTGTGCCCGAACATCACACGGATTTCATCCTTTCCGTGATCGGAGAAGAACTGGGGCTGATCGCCACGCTGCTGGTCCTGGCCGCCTTTGTTGGCATTGTGCTTTCCGGGATGTTCATCGCCTCCCGCGCCAAGGACCCGTTCAGCATGCTGATCGCCTCCGGCATCACCATGATGATCGGCCTGCAGGCGGTGATCAATGTGGGTGTGGTCAGCAGCTCGCTTCCGAACAAGGGCATTTCACTGCCGTTCATCAGCTACGGTGGATCGAACCTTGTGGTCATGCTCGGATGTGTGGGCGTGCTGCTGAGCATCGCACGGCAGGCCTCATGGAATCCCGAACCTGAGCTCCAGCCCACCGAGGCGGGCGAGCTTTACTTCCCGCAATTCTCCTGATGCAACACAACCCTGCCAGACCGTTGATCGCCATCGCTTGCGGCGGAACGGGCGGGCACCTGTTTCCCGGCATCGCCGTCGGTCACGAACTGGTGATCCGTGGTTGTGATGTGACGCTGATGATCTCCCGCAAGGAGGTGGATCAACAGGCGGTGAAATCGGTCACCAACATGGCCGTCGTCAGGCTGCCATCGGTGGGCTTGAACGGATGGAACATCCTCCCCTTTGCCACGGCCTTCTGGAAATCATGCCGCATCTCCGCAGAGACCTTCAGGTCGCGCGTGCCCGCCGCGGTGCTCGGCATGGGGGGATTTACCAGTGCGCCCCCGATCCTCGCGGCGAACAAGTTGAGCGTGCCGACCTTCATCCATGATTCGAACACCATTCCCGGCAGGGCCAACCGATGGCTCGCCCCCAGGGTGAGGGCGGGTTTTGTCTATTTTCCGGAAACTGCCACGCGGCTCAAAAGCGCCAATGTGACCGTCACCGGCATGCCCGTGCGCCCGCAGTTCAAGCCGATGGACGCGAGGGCTTGCAGGTCCCAGCTTGGCCTGGATCCGCACCGGCCCGTGTTGCTGGTGATGGGAGGCAGCCAGGGTGCCCGCGGCATCAATGATCTCGTCCGCAACGCCTTGTCGAACCTCTCGACCATGGCGCCTCAGTTGCAGTTCCTGCATTTCACAGGCAACGAAGATTACGAACGGGTGCGCGCCGCCTATGCCTCGCATCGCATCAATGCCGTGGTGCATCCCTTCTTTGACCGGATGGAGATTGCCATGGGGGCGGCGACCGCCGCCATCAGCCGCGCCGGGGCGTCATCCCTCGCCGAACTGGCGGCCATGCAGATTCCATCCGCGCTGGTGCCTTATCCTTTTGCGGCGGACAACCATCAACTGCAGAATGCCCGGGCGTTTGTCGAGGCCGGCGCCGGGCGGCTGCTGGAACAAGGGACGGCGAAGCCTGAGGAGCTGGTCTGGATCGTTCTCGAGCTGGTCTGCAACCCAAGAACCCGCAGCGCCATGATCAACGCCCTGCAACGCTGGCATCATCCGAACGCCGCCGCCGCCGTGGCTGCCGCCGTCCTTTTTGGGGCCGGACTGGAGGATGCGGGCAAGGCGCAGGCATCCCCGCCTTCCGGAAGGCGGGCAAATACCACGAGGCCATGACTTCATTTACTCCGGAGGATGTCCATGCGTGCATTGCTCAGGCGGCCGCGGGCTTTCCGGTCTATTTCGTCGGGATTGGCGGTTGTGGCATGAGCGGACTGGCTCACATCTGTCTGGACCTGGGCTGGCACGTGTCCGGTTCCGATCTCGATCAGAACGCGGCGACCTGCGGGTTGCTGGCCCGTGGTGCCGTGGTGCATCAGGGCCACGATGGACAGCATCTCCTCCGCGCGCGCCCCCGCCTTGTGGTTTACACGCCGGCCATCCGCCGCGAGAACCCCGAAATGCTCGCCGCAAACCAGCTTGGCGTGCCGATTGTGCGGCGTGCCGCCTTTCTGGCTGCCTTGATGCAGCTTCAGCGCGGCATTTGTGTTGCCGGCATGCACGGGAAAACCACGACCAGTGCCATGCTCGCCTTTGCCTTGCAGCAGTTGCGGGTGAAGGCGAGCCATGCCATCGGCGCCGTGGTGCCGCAGCTTGCCCGCCCCGCGGTCATCGCCTTGTTGGATGCCCCGGCGGCCACTGTGCCTGCCGACGGGCCGGCGGATGCGGTCATGCACGCGCGCG
>CAYQCZ010000365.1:0-4910 GCA_964415955.1 uncultured Verrucomicrobiota bacterium
GGCCAGCACGCAGATGACCCGGCGGTGCGGACGCAGCCCCATCGGCCGACGACTGCCAAGGGTTCTTTTTACACGCCGGATACGCTACATGATTTATGGAAATTCTCTAAGCCCTATTTCTGATGCGATCTTCCAACTGTGCCCATGCAATATCGATCTCCTTTTGCCGTTCTGGTTGCAAAGTGTATCGATCAAGGTGAGACCTGACGTGTGCGCAAAGGTTCGCAAGCCTTTGGATCAGCTCAGGATTGCGCCCGTGATCTGCTTGCTCCCAGTGGAATGAAATGATGGTTGCGAGGATCCATGCTTGGCACTCGTCAAATTCATCGTGTGGTTTGGCTTCGTGTAGGTAGGTTTCAATGACAGGAAAATAGTATCGGAAGGCTGTCCAACCCATAAACATGAAGTCCTCTTGATATATTTCTGGACGGGCACAGAACTGCTCATATGCCTCTTCTAGTGTCAGGCCCCCGAAGTGCTCCCATGCGCGAATCTGATCATGGCATCCTTTGCGGGCACCATAAGCTCCCTTTTCAGGGATATGATAGGAATGCACACCTACCAAATGCTTCAGACGCATGAAATCTGGCATGACTTTGCGGGTGATAGTTAATCAGGCCAGACTACGGCTTGCTTGTTTGAGTGAACGCTGGCCTTGGCTTCCTCATGGTGCACCGTGATTAAGAGATTTACGGGAGCATGGCAAGATTCCTGTTTGACCTGTTGCAGAACCTTCCGCCCTTCGGGGCATGGGGGCAGGACATTTCTGGCGATGCGCACGACCTCCCAACCATGGTGGGGCGAGACTCTGTCGAGCCCCGTTCATTTCGGGAGGAACGCAAGTAAGCATGCATGCGGGAGCCCATCGATGATTTCAAACAGGGTGCGATCAAATTTGGGTGCGATCTGGCACGAGCTTTGCAGGTAGGGCGTGCACTCCGTGCGCGCCGTCTGACGTGGAGATTACTCAGCGGGGCGCCTGCTGAAAGGTGGCGTCGCTCGCGCTGCGAGCGACGTTGCCTCGCAGCGCGAGGCAACCCACCACACGGCGGGCAACGGAGTGCCCGCCCTACCTCTCCAGAAGAATTCTCCACCTACCTCTTGATCACGCGCCAGATGCTGGAGTGGTCATCCGTCCACACGAGACCGGGCACGGGGGGCTGCTTGTCCCAGAACTCCGGACGCACCAGTTCTTCCAATCCTTTGGGCTCCCGCGCCGCCATGCTCCACTGGGCTGGATCCTTGCCGTAGCGCACTTCCACGCTGCCCAGCGCTTCCTCGTCGCGTTCAATGCAGAACAATCCCGCGTCGCCCGCGAGCGTCCGCACCACCGCCTTGACGTCGAGGTTGCGGTTGGACACGTGAAATCCGATGACGCCATCCGGAGCGAGCTTGGCAAGGTAGAGCTGCATGGCCTCGCGGGTCAGCAGATGCACCGGCACGGAATCCGAGCTGAAGGCGTCCAGCACGATCAACCCGTAACTGGCATCCGGTGCCTCGGCCAGTCGCAGGCGGGCATCGCCTTGAACGATCCGCACCTTGTCCGCATTGCATTGGGCGAGATAGGTGAAGTGGTTCGTATCCTGCGCCATGCGTATCACCACCGGATCGATTTCATAGAAGGTCCATTCCTGGCCGGGTTTGGCATACGCCGCCATGGCACCTGCGCCCAAGCCGATCACCGCCACGTTGCGTGAGGTTTCACGGCCTTCAAACGCGCCCATGATCTGCCGCAGCGGACCCGTGTTGTGATAATACGACAGTGGCATGTGTTGATGTTTGGGATTCACAAACTGGCGTCCGTGGATGGTGCTGCCGTGATACAACTGATGGAATTGCCCGCTGGCATCGAGTTCCACGCGCGACACGCCGAAGAAGTTTCTCTCCCGCACCAGTGTTTGTCCGCGAAACTCCGGGCCCGTCCAGCCCGCGACCAGCAGTGAAAGCAGCGCCACGGCGAAGCGCCACGGATGATCCACCAGGAAAAACACCACCACGCAGGGAAGGCCAAAGGCGATGAGATTGGCCAGTTGCACGCGTTCGGCGGCGAGCGGAACCACGGCGGTCATCAAGGTGGCCGTCAGCAGACCCACTCCCACAGCGACGGTCCAGCGCAGCTTGCCCGCGATTCTTGATTCGGCGGGTGGAATGCGATTCTCCGCCAGCAACGCCATGGTCGCCAGCAGGAGCGGGTATTCCGCCACACGATCGAACAACATCGGTGCCAGCAGGCCGTTGAACACGCCGCCCAGCACGCCGCCCAGTGAAAGGTAGAAATAAAACTCCGTCAGTGACCCCGCTGGCGGACGATCTGCCGCCAGTCGTCCGTGGCAGACCAGCCCGCAGACGGTCAACAGCATCAGGTGCAGTGGGAACAGCATCCAGATCGGATCATTCAGACTGGAAATGATGGTGAACATCACTGCGATCACCAGAATGGGCAGGAGGCGTCGCAGCCATGTCTGGCCGGGCATGGTGCGTGGTCCAAAGGCGATGACAAAGGTGAGCAGATACAGGCCGAGAGGCAGCACCCAGAGCAACGGCACGGCGGCGACATCCGTGGTGAGGAACTGCGTGACACCAAGCATCAGGCTGGATGGCACGAAGGCCAGTGCGATCCATTTCAGGCGACGTCCGGTGGTGATCGCTTCGCTTGTCGTCTCCGGACGTGTGTTGGTGGCGGTGGGCGTTGCCGGGCTGTTGCGCGAATGGCCACGGAGGGACATTACCCCCGCCATGGCGGCCAGCGCGGCGAGAGCCAGATAACCGGCAGTCCACATGCCTGACTGTCCCTGAAGCGTGAATGCGGGTTCCAACGCCAGCGGAAAGGCGATCAGCGCCAGGAAACTGCCCGCATTGCTGGCAGCGAAAAGAAAGTAAGGATCATGCGCGCGTGGATGGCCCGTGCCGGCGAACCATCGTTGCAACAAGGGGCTGTTGGCCGAGAGCAGGAAGAATGGCACGCCGCAGATGAGGGCGAGCTGTTTCAACAGCCAGAGAAACGGATCAGTGCCGGTTGCGAGGCTTTGGGTTGCGTCCGGCGAGATGGCGAATGGCAGGAGCAGCGCGGCGGCGGCCAGTGTCCCGGCATGGACCCACAGTTGCGTTTTCGGCGAGGTGCGGTTTGACAGCCAGTGCGCCCACGCATATCCGGCCAGCAGTGCCGCCTGGAAGAAGCACATGGCCACGTTCCAGACCGTGGGCGAGCCGCCCAGCAGCGGGAGCAGCAGTTTGGCGACGAGAGGTTGAACCCAGAAGAGAAGAAACGCGCTGACGAACAGGGTGATGGCGAACAGTCGGGCCAAGATGTGATCCGCGCGATGGAAATGGCGGAAGGGGTGGGATTCGAACCCACGGTAGCCTTGCAGCTACTCCTGATTTCGAGTCAGGTGCCTTAAACCACTCGAGCCACCCTTCCGTATTTAAGTTGTGTGTCGCGCGCCGCAGCGCCGACTCTTCGCAAACCGCAAGCGGCATGCGTCAAGGCGAAGCTATTTCGCCCGAAACCCCGACAGCGGCAAGCTTAATCCTGATTGCCCAGATCCGGCTGGCCACAAAAAGGCCCAAAGGCCGCAGAATGAGTGCGGGTGTCATGTGAGTGATGGAAGGAAGAATTCACCCTTTCCCCTGATCAAAAGCTGTCGCAACACGTCACGCCCATCAGTTCCTCACTTTGCGTGATTTGCGCTTCTTTGAGGCAGTTCCATCCGGGCATTGCGGACGCCTTGGCTTTGGTAAGTTTCGGCTTGGTTCAAGGCCGGTCCTTTTGAATGCTACCGGCATTGCCCACTTCAAACTGCATGTCATGAAAACCCGCATTCCGGAACCCTCTTCCATGAACCGTCGCTTCTTTGTGAAGCGTTCATCCCAGACCCTGGCCGCCGCCGCTGCGGCCATCCAGTTTCCACACATTGGCCGTGGCCAGGTGAATTCCGATCCGTTGAAACTGGCGGTCGTGGGCTGTGGCGGACGCGGCGCAGGCGCGGCCAACCAGGCGTTGACGGCGGATTCCAACACCAAGCTTGTGGCGATGGCGGACGTGTTCGCGGACAAGCTTCAGGTGGGTTTGAAGAGCCTGTCTGCTGCGAAGCCGAATCAAGTGGATGTGCCAGCGGGGCGGCAGTTCGTCGGTTTGGACGGCTACAAGGAGGCCATTGCCGCCTCGGATGTGGTGATTCTGGCAACCCCCTGCGCCTTTCGTCCGGCGCACTTCGAGCTGGCCGTCAAACTGGGCAAGCATGTGTTTCTGGAAAAGCCCGTGGCCGTGGATGCGCCAGGCATTCGTCGTGTGCTGGCGGCAGGCGAGGAGGCCAAACGCAAGGGCTTGAAGGTCGCGGTCTGCGGCGCCGCGCCTAAGCTCGCAGGCGTATGGCGCGAGGGGCGGATGGCGGAGCCCGAGCGCGCTTTCAGGAAGGTTTTGACGATGCGGTCTTCGAGCGAGTGGAATGAGACGACCGCTAGAATGCCGCCCGGACGCAGCAATTTCTCCGCGCCGAGCAGCCCGCGTTCCAATTCACCGAGTTCATCGTTCACGTAGATGCGCAAAGCCTGGAAGGTGCGGGTGGCGGGATCGATGCCGTCTTGTGCCCGGCGTACTTCGGCGCGGATCACGTCGGCCAGTCGCAATGTGCGCGAGAACGGACGTTCGCGGCGCGCTTCGACGATTGCGCGCGCCACGCGGCGTGCATGGCGTTCTTCACCGTACGTGAAAATGATATCGGACAGTTCTTTTTCCGACAGCGTATTGACGACGTCGGCGGCGCTCCGGCCGCTTTTTTCCATGCGCATATCCAGGGGACCATCGCGGAGGAACGAGAACCCACGAGCGCGGTCGTCGATCTGCATGGAACAAACGCCAAGGTCGAGTGCAACACCGTCCACGCCTGTGAGGCCGCGGGCCGGCAGAAGCG
>CAYQCZ010000366.1:0-2010 GCA_964415955.1 uncultured Verrucomicrobiota bacterium
TGGAATTCTCATGGGGTGCCACCGAGGTGAAGGCGCACGAACTGGTGGATGCCATCGTGGAGGTCACCGAAACCGGATCCTCGTTGCGCGCCAACAAACTGCGCATCGTGGACACGCTGCTGACATCGACACCCCGCCTGGTCGCCAATCACGATGCCTGGCGGGACAAGTGGAAACGCCGGAAGATCGAGACCCTTGCCCTGCTGCTGCGGGGCGCCCTTGAAGCGGAGTCCAAGGTGGGCCTCAAGATGAACATTGCCGAAAAGAATGTCTCGAAATTGTTGCAAAGTCTGCCTTCCTTGCGTAATCCAACGGTTTCGCGGCTGAGTTTGGCCGGCTGGGTGGCGGTGGAAACCGTCATCGACGAGCGCGTGGTGCGTGAGTTGATCCCCCAGTTGAAGGCTGCGGGTGCCGAGGGCATCATCGAATTCCCTCTGAACAAAGTGGTATATTGACAGGCTAGAAATACGGACAATCGTTTATGGGTTCACTGAAAAAGCGCCGGAAATCGAAGATCAACCGACACAAGCGCCGCAAGAAGATGCGCGCCAACCGCCACAAGAAGCGCACCTGGCAGAAGTAACCGCGCTCGCGGTCCAATATCGTGTTTGATGCGCAGGCGCCGGTCTTGCCGGTGCCTGCGTTTCTTACGTCCGGCGCACGCTGCTGCATGAACCGTTCAAGATCATGGCTGGCTGGAGCGATCGCGTGCCTTGTCGCGCTTGCTTCCGGCTGCGCCAGCCGCCCGAAGGACGCATCTCCATCCGTGACCGCCCCCTCCCCCGGCGTGGACGACACCGGCCCTGCCCGGTCAATCTCCTTCGAGGACCGCGTGGAGGCCAACGCGCGGTTTGCCACGGCCGTTGCCTATGAACTGAGGGAGGAACGCGACCGTGCGCTGGTGGAGTTTTACAAGGCCGCCCTTGCCGACTGGGCGAACGAGGAGCTGGTCAGTGACGTGGCCCGCCGCCTGCTCGCCGCCAGACAGGCACCCAAGGCCGTTGAAATCCTCGCCAAGTGCGCACGCCGCCCGGATGCCAGCGCCCCCCTGCTGACATTGCTGGCGTTTGCCCATCGTGAGGCGGGTGACAACGCCAAGGCCATCGCCGCAGATCGTCGGGCACTGCGCCAGCAGCCCGATTACCTCCCCGCCTACCAGAATCTGGTCCAGCTCCACCTGGGCGCAGGCAAGCCGGACGAGGCCCGCAAGGTGCTCGACGAGGCGGCCAGGGCGGTGCGTGATGAAACACCGGAAACATTGCTGGGCCTGGCCGAGACTTACTGGTTCTACATGCGGGCCGTGCCGGACAGGGCGGATGAAATCCGCCCCAAACTCGCCGCGTTGTCGGAGCGCATCAAAACACCCGGCAATGCCGCCCCCGCTTTCCTGGCCCGCATGGCGGAAATCCACTCGCTGACCGGGGAACACGGCAAGGCCGCAAACATCTACCTGGATCTCCTGAACCGCGTGCCCGGCCTGCCTGGATTGCGGGAGCGGTTGATCGACGCCTTCATGCGGAACAAGGACTGGGGCAAGGCCGCCGAACAGCTCGAATCTCTCGTGCGTCAAAATCCATCCAACGCAAGGGCCTATCTGATCCTGAGCGGCATCGCCTACGAGGAGAAACAGTTCGACCGTGCTGCCGATTATCTGGAGAGGGCCATCCTCTTCAAACCCGACCTGGAGGATGCCTATTACGATCTGGCCGCGCTGAAAATCAGCGCCAACAAGGCCAATGAAGCGCTCGATCTCATCGCCCGGGCACGGCAGCAGTTCAAACCGTCCTTTTCCATGGAATTCTACAGCGGTCTTGCGAGCAACCAGCTCAAGGACTACGCCACCGCCGTCAAGCATCTCCTCAAGGCCGAGGAAATGGCCGCCAAGGATGATCCCAAGCGCCTGAACCACTTCTTCTACTTCCAGCTCGGGGCCACACAGGAGCGCAACAAGGATTTCACCAGTGCCGAGAAGGCCTTCCGTCGATGCCTTCAACTCAAGCCGGATTTTGC
>CAYQCZ010000366.1:2020-4894 GCA_964415955.1 uncultured Verrucomicrobiota bacterium
CGGCTACATGTGGGCGGAGCGTGGCGAAAACCTGGGGGAAGCCCGCAAGATGATCGAGCAGGCGCTGAAGGCGGAGCCTGAAAACGCCGCGTTTCTGGACAGCATGGCATGGGTGCTGCACAAGCAGAAAGATCACAAACGCGCCCTGGAATGGATGCTCAAGGCCCTGAAGCACAGCGACGAGCCCGACGCCACCCTCTACGACCATCTCGGGGACATTTACGCCGCCTTGAAGCGCCCCGATGAAGCCCGCGAGGCCTGGCGCAAATCGCTCGAAATCGAGGCCTCCGATGAAGTGCGCAACAAACTGGAATCCGGAACCCCATCCGCACCGAAATAGCCGCCATGGCATTTCAATTCCGCAAACATTACACGCTCGAGGAGGCGCGCGCCCTCCTGCCCCGTGTCCGCCGCTGGCTGGATCGCATCCAGGAATTGCGTTCCGAACTTGATGCCTCCAACCGCGCGCTCAAACCCCTCATCGAGTCCGGCAATGATGTCGGCGGCCCCCATGCGGAAAACCTGATCCGTGGCATGGCGGACCTGAAATCCATCGTGCAGGAATTTCGCAGCCGCGACATCCAGATCAAGGACATCGACCGCGGGTTGATCGATTTCCCGGCCCTCATGGGTGGACGCGAGGTGTTTCTCTGCTGGGAAAAGGACGAGCCGGACATCGAATTCTGGCACGACATTGACACCGGCTATGCCGGCCGCGAGCGGCTCTGACCTGTCGCCCGCTGGTGAACAACGTGCGATTGACTCCACACGTTTCCAAGCCCCATAGTGCGCCGGTCTTTCCGGAATGTCTTATGGGTGCCAAATCTTCTGATAAAACCGCTGACAAGGCAGCGGCCTCCGATACGGGCAAAGTCGCAGCCGCGCGTCAGCGCGATCTGGATGCTGCCATTGCCACCATCACCAAATCCTACGGCGAAGGCAGCATCATGCGGCTGGGCGACGCCGGTGCCGCCCGCAAGATCGACGTGATCCCCTCCGGGGCCTTCTCGCTGGATCTGGCCCTCGGCGTGGGTGGTTACCCGAGGGGCCGCGTGGTGGAAATCTACGGGCCGGAATCGTCCGGCAAAACCACGCTGATGCTCCACGCCATCGCCAACGCCCAAAAGGCCGGCGGCCTTGCGGCGTTCATCGATGCGGAACACGCCCTGGACCCCGGCTACGCCAAGAAGCTCGGCGTCAATCTGGACGACCTGCTGGTGTCCCAGCCGGACTCCGGCGAGGAGGCACTGACCATCTGCGAAACACTTGCCCGTTCCAACGCGCTGGACATCATCGTGGTGGATTCCGTGGCCGCGCTCGTGCCCAAGGCGGAACTCGAGGGCGAAATGGGCATGGCGACCATGGGCATGCAGGCGCGCCTCATGAGCCAGGCCCTCCGCAAGCTCACAGGCATCCTCTCCAAGGCGCGCACGACCTGCGTTTTCACCAATCAGATCCGCGAAAAGGTCGGCGTGATGTTCGGCAACCCGGAAACCACACCCGGCGGCAAGGCGCTCAAGTTCTACGCCAGCGTGCGCATCGACATCCGGCGCAAAGACACCCTGAAGGACGGCGCAGGTGTGGCCGTGGGAAATCACGTGAAGGTCAAGGTGGTCAAAAACAAGGTGGCCCCCCCCTTCGCCGAGGCTGAGTTCGACATCCTCTACAACCAGGGCATCAACCGTGAAGGCAGCATCCTCGACGCCGGCATTGACAGCGGGGTCATCGACAAGAAAGGCGCATGGCTGCAATTCAACGGCGACATGATCGGCCAGGGGCGGGATGCGGCCCGCAACGCCCTGATGGAAAAGCCGGAACTCGCCCAGGCCATCGCCGAGGCCGTGCTGGCGAAAAAGAATGCGGTGCCTGCCGACAAATAGGCGCAAGCAAACACTTTTCAAATGATCCAGCCGCTTCTAGGCAGTGTCAACCGGACCGCGCGATTCTTCCTCGAGGCCGTCAACAACCCCCGCGACATCGGCGCGGTCATGCCCAGTTCGCCCAATCTGGCCATGGCCATGGCGCGTTGGCTGCCGTGGGATGAACAGGCCAAGGTGCTGGAGCTTGGCCCGGGCACGGGGGCTGTGACCGGGGCGCTGCTCAAGCGAGGACTGAAGCCCGAACGCCTCTTCGCCGTGGAAAAGTCCGAAGGCCTGGCCAGGCTCCTGTCCCGTCAGTTTCCCATGGTTCGCATCATCCGTGGCGATGCCATGGAACTGGGCCGTCTCATCTCCCAGCACGACCCCGACCCGACGCCGTTCAGTGTCGTCATTTCCAGCCTTCCCCTGCTGAATTTCCCCCCGCACATGGGCATGGCCGTCGCGGAGCAGATTCGCGATGTGCTGAAGCCGGGCGGCCTGCTGGTGCAGTATTCCTACAATCTGGTGAAGGGGAGGGAGGAACGCCTATATTGCTTCCGTCGGGTGGCGTCGGAAATCGTTCTCATGAACGTGCCACCGGCCAAGGTCAGCGTTTACGAGGCACCGTCCCTCAACGCTTGCGGTTGACCGGATCGGCCACCGGTCCGCTGCGCGGTTTGAAGCTCATGGCCCGGCTTTGGGCGGCGCGAATCTCGGATTCGCCAAGTTTCTTCACCACATCACGCTGATCGACCACGGCTTCGGCAAGCCCCTGGTCGGCAGCCAGCGTCATCCACTTGTAGCCCTCGACGCTGTCGCGCGTGACCCCCTGTCCGTTCAAATACATCACACCCAATGTGTATTGGGATTTGGCGTGACCGCGTTCCGCCGCCTCGCGAAACCAATGCGTGGATTCCAGACGCCCGCGGTCTCCGGCAAAACCCTGGTCATACATCACCGCCAGATTGTATTGCGCCGCAGCATCCCCCTTGTCCGCGGCCTGTTTGAACCAGTA
>CAYQCZ010000367.1:0-4893 GCA_964415955.1 uncultured Verrucomicrobiota bacterium
AATGCCGGGCGACTGCTGCTATTGGTCTCGATCTTGGGAAGCCTGCATGCTCTCGGCAGCCATCGAAGTGGTGCGCCGCCGGCTGGATGTGGCGCCACCGGCTGTGAGGTTGTATTGCAGGGACGCTGGAGCTCAGTTGGCAGCGTTCCCGTGGCCTTCATGGGCCTGCTGGTTTACACAACATTCCTGACAACCGCCCGGGCGCTGGCAAGCAGGGGCTGGGGGCTGCATTTCCTGATGGTGCTTGCCACGCTGACATGGGGGGCAGCAGCCTGGTTCATCACGCTTCAAGCGGCAGTCCTGCAGACAGTCTGCCCGATCTGTCTCATCATCCACACAACCGCAGTCGCTGGAACCTCGTTGATGCTGTGGGGAACGGCACGCGTTCACGGCGGAGTTGCAAGGATGTTGATGACAAAACATCTCTGGCGCTCAACTGGAGGGGGGCTGGTGTTGATCGCGGTCATGGCATGCCTGCAGATCAAACGACCGGCTCCAGTCCCTGCCAGACATTGGCTGCCACCACGCTTGGGAGCCAGAATCGCCCTGCAAGATGGCGTGAAACTCATGGAGTTCCATGACGGCAAGTTCTCGTTGAACATCAGCAAGCAGCCTCGCATTGGACCGGAGGGCGCTGACAACTGGATGATTTTTTATTTCAGTTATTCATGCCCGCAGTGCCGGCTCATGCACGGAAAAGTGCGGAGCATGGTTGAAAACTCACACGGCAAACTGGCGGTGCTGATGGTGCCGGTCCCCTTGGATCGCACCTGCAATCCTCACGTGGAAATGACCCGCAAGCCACACCATTTCTCCTGTGTCCACGCCAGACTTGCCTGTGAACTTGCGGCACTGGATCAAACGAAATTCTCGGAGTTTGACGAGTGGCTCATGGCGTCGGTGGCATTACCAGATCACGAGGCAGCCATGCAAAAGGCGGCGGCATTAGCACCCGGGATTGAAAGATCCTTCCCAGTTGAAGGCATTCACACCAAAGGCAATCTGGACGTTTGCATAAGCATTTTGGCGGAAAACAGCACCTACACAGGTCTAACAGAACTGCCACAACTGCAAATCAAGAACACCATTTGGATTAATCCTGATCAGATTCCAAACACAACAGTTACGCTTCATGTCCATCACACAAATGAGTGATCAGATTAATGTTGATAAACATTCTTTTACAGTATAGCTGATTAATGAATGAAGCTTTCATTAATCATGTTCTCAGTCCTCGCAGGTGTGACTTTTGCAGGATGTTCCAAACAGGATGAGGCGAGCCAGACTCCACCCGCCCAGCCCCCACCGGCACCTGCTGTTTCTTTGACCGCCACCGACTCCAAGAAAGCCGGTGGATCACCCCCATCTCCTGGCGCCCCGGTGCAACCCAAGGAGGATATCCCAGCAGCGGAGCGGTTGGAGCCGGGCACCCCCGCCTACGATGTCCTGATGCAGGCCATCCAGAGCTTCTCCATCAGCAATGAGAGGCCTCCCGCCAATCTCGACGAACTGGTCAAGGCCCGCTTTCTCCGTGCCATCCCCAAAGCACCTGAAGGCAAAAAATTTGTTTACGATCCCAACACCCAGTCCATTTCCATCGTAAGCCAGTAAAACCAAGCACGCCAGCCCCTCCGATCGCATGAAAATACCAACCTCCTCCGAATCCAGGAAAGCCCATGGATTCACCCTCATAGAACTTCTGGTGGTTATCGCCATCATTGCCATTCTGGCGGCCATGCTCCTCCCCGCACTTTCCAAGGCCAAGGCCAAGGCCAACGCGGCCAAGTGCATGAACAACCTTCGTTCCATGGGCACCTCCCACGCGATGTATCTGTCCGACAACAAGGACAAGGTCATGCTCTGCGCCATAAGGCTGGGTGGCAACGCAGACTGGACATGGGACGACTATCTGGACAGCTACATTGGCGGAGCCTATGACGCCAACCAGAAACGGGCATGCTGTGTCTCCACGAATCGCGCCTCCGAAGTGCTCAGGTGCCCCTCAGACAAATACCCCACCTACATTTCGGGTTGGACCGCCAACGTCCTGCGCCGTTCCTACTCCATGCCCACACACAACAAGGGGGCGCAAACCATCGGCGGAAGAGCACCCCTGGCCACCGACTGGCCGCCAAGCGCCCAGAATTACACCGCTATTGGCATCCGCTGGGATTTCACCGCGGCCAATCAGGCGGTGTGGCGGGCGGGTTGGAACCCCGATGACTGCCGAAACGGAAACACCCCCACCTTCCCGCCGCCCGCCAGCGGAGTGCCCGAGCCGCGCTATCAAAAAGCCGTGGCTGCCGGCATGGTGCTGGATCCCACAAGCACGTTGCTGCTGACCGAACGCGCCTACAACGGCAACCATGCCGGATACTCGGCTGGTGTGAACATCGACAATGCATCGGCCGGGCAGCACCTGCCATCAAGCGGCCAGCCTCTGGCCCACCCGGCCGGCAATGAACTGCAGTATCACATCGGCAAGTATAACTACCTCATGCTGGATGGCCATGTGGAGTTTGTTGATCCGGCCGCCTCACTGGGGCGCACAAACTCAAACCGCGGCTTGCAGACCGGGTTCTGGACCATCGTCTCCAACGACTGAGGGTTGACACCGCGATTAAACGGCCGGGGAACATGGTTCTCCGGCCGTTTTCTCTTGGAGTTGAAAGCACCGCACTCCACGACCGCTCATGGAATCGATCCTTCCAACAAGGAGGCCAGCAATTCCATCGCCCGGTCATTGGCTCGCTCATTCAGATGAGGATCATCCGGAGCAAGCATCCATTTGGGGGTGTCCACAGACACGTTCAAACATGGAAAACCGTCGATTATCCCCGCCACATTGACCTGCTCCTGCTGGCTGGAATACCTGAACCACCGCCCCCGGACCGATAACACCCCCTCTGTTTTTCCCGGCGATTCAACAGGCTTTACCAAAAGCAGCCTGAAATCCGCCTTGTTCGCGACTGCCAGCGACTGAATTTCGGCAACGAGCGCGCGTGTGAGCTGAATCCCATACTCCATACGCGGGCTGGCGGGCGTAAGCCCAAGTGCCAGGTGGGATTTTTCGTTGAGAAGATTCTCATCCGCCATCCGGCCGGCCGGCACATCGGGTGTCCAGACAGGTGCCGATTGTGCAGCCACAGGGGAAACCGGCGTGTAGGCTGGAGGCATGGTCGCCTCCCAAGCTGCGTCCCTCCCTGAACCCAGCCATTTCGATCTGACCCTGCCCAGAAGCCTGGCAACGGCCAGGGCAGGCTCTTCGATTGCCTCATCCATCCGGTGGACAGGGCCACGCAGACGGCCTGCCTCCAGCCAGTAGGTTGGTTTTGGGTAGCCGTCCCCCGGCCAGTGTGTGGGGAACAGATTGTTCCAGATGTCATTGGAGGGGGTCAGCCAGAGAATCACCAGATCAGCGCGGAACCGTTCGAAATACTGCTGCAATCCAGCAAGTTGCTGATCCTGCCCGTATCCTTTGGCGGCCACGCTGCATACCCTCACACGTTTCCCCTGCAATTTGAGGTAATACTCCAAACGAGCCTCCGGCATGCGTTCGAAGCCGCAGCCAACACCCTCCACCTGTGAATCTCCGAGCAGCACAATGACAAAGTCATCATCCTCATACGCGATCGGCCGCCCTCGAAATCCAAGCTGATTGTTGTTTGATGCAACATAGTCGGAGCGCCAGCCGGAGACAACGGGGGGCGGCTTGTAAAAAATCTGCAACAAAGCCGCCCCAAGGACCAGCGTGCCAAGAAAGCTGGCAGCAACTATTCTCCCCCGCACTTTCATGGCCGTCACATCTGCAGCCTGCTGACAAACACCCCTGCAATCAAGTCTCCCGGATGAATCCAGACGTAGCCTTTGCCTGCAGCCAGGCGTCCTTTCTGGGAAAGGGCCTGAATTTGCCGCGGCCGGTGGATCGTCTATGATGACCTTGTCAACCGGGTGATTGGGATTGCCCTCCGCGATGTCAGCGGGCACTCTCTGCCGCTTTTGCAACCAACATGTTTTTGCCGCTTAACCGTCTTTTGTTTGTTCATCGACCGCACCTTCCGGTTGTCTGCGTCGCTGCGTGCCTGCTCATGGGCTGTCAACGGGAGTCCGTTCATGTATATTCTGTGCCAAAGGAAGCGGCCTCATCGGCGCTTGCCGCCGGCGACGGCCGCAGCGCAGGCTTGAAATGGAGCCTGCCTGCGGGCTGGAAGGAATCCGCCGGTTCCTCCATGCGCGTGGCGAGCTTCGAGGTGGCGGGCAAGGACGGCCACTCAGCGGATGTCTCGGTGACGGTGCTGCCGGTCTCCGACGAACTCATCAACGTCAACCGCTGGCGCGGCCAGCTTGGCCTGTCTCCGGTGGAGGAATCCGGCCTGGATGCCACAGGCGAGGACGTGGACATCGGCGATGCGGAAGGGCGGCTGCATCATCTGGTGGGCGAACAGCCAGCGCCGCAGAAGGGCTATGCCGAGGGCATGCTGGCGGCTTTTGCCGAACATGGCGGCCAGATGTGGTTCTTCAAAATGGTGGGTGAAAAGAGCCTCGTGGCCGCGCAAAAGGAGACGTTCACCAGGTTCCTTCAGTCGATTGATTTTCACGCTGGTGAAGGCCATGGGGGCGAATCTCATCCACCGGTCACCGCAGCCGCGCCGACCACAACTGCTGGTGCGTCTGGCGGCACACCGCAGTGGCAGATTCCCGCCGGATGGGCATCCGAGCGCCCCGGTTCCATGGTGCTGGCGGCTTTCAAGGCAGGCGGCGCGTTGATCACCGTCAGTCCGCCGTTCGGGAAAACATTTGGCGGCATGGCCGCCAATCTGAACCGGTGGCGCAGCCAGATTTCGCTGCCTCCGGTGCCCGAGGCGGAGATCGACCAGCACCTGGCGAGGCTTG
>CAYQCZ010000368.1:0-4891 GCA_964415955.1 uncultured Verrucomicrobiota bacterium
GGCATCACCGGAGAATTGCGCTCCGTGCGCAACGAGGGACGGAAGGTGGAGCAGCCCGAGGGCTTTTGCTGGGACCTGTGGAAGCGCTGGGGGCACGAACAGCGCTTTCAGGCCGCCAAGGCCGCCTGGATGGAGGCGCAAAAAAATTCTGCGTCACCTGTTGCGTGACGACGAGGAACAAGGCACCAAGGGAAACGAGCCATGAAGATCAAGGTAAGCATCGGGTTCAAAAACGGCAACGAGGAATCGCACGTGATGGATGCCGCCGGTTTGATGGACGCCTGGGACCAGTTCAAGCGGCGGCATGGTGTGGGGCTGCTGTTGCGCCTGCACCTGATTCGCCGCCTCATCATCGAGGACGTGACACCATGAAGCTGACCGTCGAGGGAGTGACGTTGAGCAGCGCGCAACTGGCCGCGCTGGTGAGGGCCTGCCGGGATCGGGACAAGGTGCGCGTGTGGGGCATCATCCGGCGCGTGATCCCGCCGTCCCGTCGGAGGGGCCAGCACCGCAAACGATGCGAGCTGGAGGGCCCGCAAAGCGGCGGCTTGCCGTCCGCTTCGGCGGGCGGTTAGGCCGGACTTTGGGCTTGACTCGGTAAATGGGTCTCATTTGTCACGGTGTCAATGCAAGAGCCGCCACGCTACGTCATACACCGCCTGGACTTCACCGGGCATGTCTCCGTATTGGCCCCGTCGGACTGGCTCTGCGAATTCCTGCCCATCGACCAGAAGAGCGCCGCAGTGATCGCGACGCCACGCGACTGGCCCTTCGACCGGCGCAACCTGGGAGACGCCATCAAGGGCTGGCCAAAGCAGCCGCTGCAACTGGCAGCCATCGCCTACGAGATTCGAGCGGGCAAGAAGGCCACGCCCTACAAGCACACCTTCAAGGCCCGGCCCGGCGCGCCAAAGGTGCTGTGCGACGGACGGCGCATCTACGCCCAGGGCGGCAACCTCTTTCTTTCCTACCCGTTGCGCGCGGTGACTGGACGCGGCACACGGGCACAACGCGCCATCCAGTTCATCAACTGACCAGGAGGAAACATGAGCAAGGCCACAATGCCCCGTGATAACGCCGACGAAACACCGGACGGCGACCGTGATGACACCGTGCAAACGCCGTCGGAGATCGACACCATCAGCGAGCTGATCGACACGCTGGGAGGCACCAGCGCCACCGTTGTGGTCAACCGCGTGGGCATCGGCAAACGCGACTACCTGACCGAACTGGCCGTCAGTGACTTCGACATGGAATGGCTGGCCAATGAATACGGCGGCGGTGAGTATTTCCTGCAGTTCAAGGATTCCAACCGGCGCTTTGTGCGAGGGCTGACCGTGCGTGTGGATGCCAGCCGCAAGCCGCGCCACACACCGGTGGCTGCCCCCACGCCGGAACCGGCGCGCGTGGACCCGGCCCTGGCGGCCCTGTTGGAACAAAACAAGGCCATCATGGAGGAATTGAAGGCGCTGCGCGCCGAGCCCGTGCAGGCGAAAGACCCGACGGAGCAACTGGTGACGCTCAGCACCATTGTCAAAAACCTCCAGCAGCCGCAGCCCGCGCATGACGCGACCATGGCCGCGACACTGGCAGAGCTTCGCGCCGAACTGCGCGAGCTGCGCGAGAAGCAATCCGGCGGCGGTCTCCTGGAGCAGCTCACCACGCTGCAAAAAATTTGGGAGGTGAAGCCCGAGGCATCCGGCGGCAGTGACGACGAGGGAGGCATCCTTGGGGGCCTCGCCAAAATCCTGCACAGCCCGGTGGCACAGCTCGCCGCGCAAAAAATGTTCTCCGGCGCGACGGCACAGCAGCCGCCAACCGGCGGCGAACCTCACGCCCTTTTGGCAGAGTCCACGGCCAGCGCCTCCGTGGATGCAAGCCCCGGCGCAACGGCGGCGGTTCCTCCTGCCCCGTCCGTTGCGCCGTCTTCCCCTTCCGGCATCCCGGCGGACGCGCTCAACTTTGTCTTTGAAGCCGCGTCCCAAAATGTGCCCGTGTCCGAATTCACCGAGCTGCTGCAAGGCAACATGACCGTCAAAGCCTATGACGCGCTGATCGACGCCCTGGACGGTGACGACTGGCGAACCGCCGTCTTTGGCACTGACCCACGCGCCGTCACACACGCCGCATGGCTCGCCAACCTCCGCGCCTACATGCTGACCGCAGACGACGCAGACGACGCAGAGGAAGAGATTGCCCCCGTGGCCGCGCCCGGTCGGAATGAGAAACCGAAGCCCGGACCCAACGTCCATAAAAAGCAAGCGGCGCACTACTAAGCGTGACATCCATCGAATGACCTTGGCCGCGCACCAGATTCCGCTGACCGACCGCGAGACGGACGCGGTGCAGATCCTCCGTTTCATGGAGAGCGTGCGCCGTCGCCGGGAGGTCGAGCCTTACATCAGGGAATGCGCCACGCGCATCTTGCGCGGCGTCCCGGACCATGACCAGCAGGCACAGGCCGCCAGGCTTCTGGACTTTGTGAAAACCAAAGTCATCTACGTCCTCGACCCCGTGGGCACGGAATACATCACCGATCCTGTGATCATGCTGCGCGACATCCGACGGCGTGGCGAGGCGCGGGGAGACTGCGATGATCACGCGCTGCTGCTCGCCTCGTTGCTGGGCAGTGTGGGCGTCGAAGCCCGTTGCGCCGCCGTGAAACTCAAGGACCAGTTGCCCGAGGGCGAGGACTACTACAACCACGTCATTGCCCAGGCATACATCGGCGGCGAATGGATCGACCTGGACCCCTGCGCCAAGCGCCAGCCGCAACCAGCCTATCCCGACAAGCTCACCATCGAATCCGACCCCATCAATCAAACCCTGGAAAAACTCATGCACACCCTCGCCGACTTCTACCAATCCACCCTGCCGCAACCCCACACCGCGCGCCGCCAGCCCGTCAATGCTTTCGCGGCGGGACTGGGCATTGACTGGGGCGGCTTGTTCAACAACGTCATCCAGGGCGGATTGAACCTTGGCTTCGACATTGCCCGCCAGCAGTTGGGCGGCAACCGGCAAAACGTGATCGCCAGTGGCGGCGGCACTGCCGCCGGAGGCACCGCCTACCAGGCACAGCAGCAGGCACCGGGCAGCGGCCAGCTCATCGCCGGCATCGACAACAAGACTCTGTTGCTGGGCGCCGGGGCGCTGATCCTGCTGCCCCGCCTCATGGACAGCATGGACAGGCGGCGGAGACGTTGACGCACACACATGGCAGGCGTAGCGTGAAGGCATGAAGACAGCCGAGCAGTATCCCAGGAACTCGATGGGGACCATCGCCGCCCGCCGCGCCAAACAAAAACAGAACACACAGCCGCTGGCTGAAATCATGGCAGGAGCGGACAGGGTTTTCAAAAAGGCGTATGGCCAACCAAAAAAGACTGGCGCTAGACAGCTCGGTTCTCATTGACCTCGCCGACGGGAAACCGTTTGCGCTGGATTTGTTTAATCTGCTTTGGACAGACCGTTGGACACTCATCATCACCACATCTTCAGCGGACGCACTGGGCAAACTCTGCAACGATGAATCAGAGGAAACACGACGGGCGGCAAGGCTTGCCATATCCCGGCTAGATGAATGGGGAGTTGGGAGGGCAATGATATCCTTGGAAGGAATACAAGTGGCCGCGATGTTTTCCGAGGACATCCGCCGCGCCGGTTTGATGGACAGAAAGGAGAGACAGGACGGCATGCTGATTGCCGAGGCAGCCATGGCAGAATGCAAGTTCCTCGCGTCAGACGACCTGCCACACGTTGCGATCATGCACCATGTCCAGGCATTGAAGCTGTTATGATCTGCACCTCGCCCAATGCGACCGGCCTTTCCCGCGTGCCCTTCCCGCTGGCGGCCACGATGCAATTCCCCATCCCGCTGGAAAGTGCCACCGGCATTCCACGCGGCTGGTCCCAGGCGACCTTTGACGGGATGATTGCGCGGGCACGCGACCAGATTGCCATGGCCCGCCCGGACTGGACGCCGCCAATGGTGAACACCAGTGAATGGCTGGCCATCAAGCGCGTGCAGTGGGACACGTCACGCGACGTGCCCATTTTCAAAATGCTGGCCGCTGGCACGGCCGTCGCATCAAGTTGCTACTCCATCCCCGCTTCCCGCTCCGCAGAATTCATGGCCTTGGAGCGGCGCGAGTGGCGCGAGATTACAGGCCGCGAACCTCTCAGCGCGGATGCACAGGCCGCCTTGTTCCGGCAGGACACCGAATTAAGCGCAGCCCAGTTCCTGGCCGACGACATCGCCGAGATGAACGGCCTCATCACCGCGCAACTGTGGCCTGACTACGACATCCAGCCCTACAACCTGCGCGACCTCATCGGCGGATACCAGGTCATCGGCGAGCGCATCCGAAAGAAGCGCGAACTGATCGAAAAGCGCATCGCCGAGGAAGTGGAGATCGCCCTGGCAGGCGGCCCCGTCACGGCAGACGCGGCCATCGTGATCGAGAACCTGAAACGCGAGATTGCACAAGACCCGCTGGCACCCTCCGGCCCCGGCAACGTGGACACCCTGGCCACGCTGGACCCGGCGCGACGTGACTACATCATCACCAAGATTGCCGCCGAGGAAGTGAGCCATGATGAACGAGTCGAAGACGCGGCGGACACCTGGGCGGGCAACGTGCTGGACTACTGGCGCGAGAACGGTCCGTCGGTGGAAATGTATCGCGAGGACAATCCCAGCCTCGCCGCGCCCGCGCTTTACGTGCGCGTCCGCCACAAGGAAAAACCGAAGCCCAGGATTTCCACGTTTGCCAGATGGGGCGGTCTCATCGGCTTCGCCCTCTCGTTTATTCCTGGCATTGGCAAGCTGGTCAGCATGGGCTTG
Source organism: uncultured Verrucomicrobiota bacterium (assembly GCA_964415955.1). Classification (GTDB taxonomy): domain Bacteria; phylum Verrucomicrobiota; class Verrucomicrobiia; order Limisphaerales; family CAYQCZ01; genus CAYQCZ01. The sequence continues at coordinate 4,847 of CAYQCZ010000368.1, forward strand.
AGCATCGCCCACGAGCAGGAAGTCAGGAAGCTTATGGCCCGCGCC
>CAYQCZ010000369.1:0-4886 GCA_964415955.1 uncultured Verrucomicrobiota bacterium
TGGCTTGTTGGCAGAACCTTGCAAAGCCCTCCCTCACGGGAGGGCTTTTTTGTTGCGGGTTGCGCGTGAAGTGACGACCGTCCAGACTGCGTTTCGAATCATGTCATCTGAATGCTTTCAAATTGACCGCATCGCGCATCTGGCCCGTGTTGAATTGACGCCGGAGGAGTGCAGCCGGATTGGCGGGCAGCTTGGCCAGATACTTGCCTATGTGGACAAGTTGAAGGAGGTGGATGTGCAGGGTGTGGAGCCCACGGCCCATCCCTTTACGCTCGTCAATGTGACGCGGACGGATGAAGTCCGCCCGTCCTTGGATCATGGCGCAGCCATGAAGAACGCTCCCAAGCAGGTGAACGGCCTCTTTGCCGTCCCCAAGATTGTGGAATAGCGCTTTGCTTCCCGTCAGCCTTGCCTGCGGTCAACGGCCCAGGAACTTGTCTCTGCCTGCCACCAGGGCCGCCATCTTCCGGTCGGCCACGCTGCGTGAAAGCATCCAGAAGCCGCAATCCGGATGCACCCAGCGGATGCGCTTTTCTCCAAGGGCCTTGACGGACAGCTCGATCCTCCGCGCCACTTCGTCCGGTGTTTCCACCTCGTTGTCCTTGATGTCGATGACGCCGACGCCGAGGGCAATGTCCTCGCGAAGATGCTTGAACGCCTTCAGCTCCCCGTAACCACGCCGCGCGAACTCGAGCACCAGATGATCCACGTGCAGTTCGTTCAGGAAGCCGGTCAGCTTGCGCCAGTCGCCGCGCTGGATGCTCTGTCCGCCGTAGTTGCCGAAACACAGATGCAGGCCTCGTTTGCCCTTGATGGCGTCCAGAACGACGTTGATGGGTTCATGGGCCCAGTGTGCATCCTCGGGATGTCCCGTGAGATTGGCCTCGTCCACCTGCACCACGGGGGCATCGATCGCCCTCATCTGGGCGGCAAGCACGGCGGCAAGATCCATGGTCAGCAGCCGCAGGTTGCCGTAATGGCAGTCCAGCAGCGTCTTGGCCAGCATGTAGGGCGAAGTGACCGTGAATTTCATGGGGCTCGCCGTCAACGGCTTCACAAACTGCCACGACGCCGGCAGGTTCAAGGAGCCTTCACCAATGCGGCCACGCACGACCCCGGCGGGTTGTGTGCGGAAGACCATGCCGGATTGCTTGCGGAACGCCTCAAGTTCGGAACGCGACAAGCCGGTTTGGATGCCGCTCATGGGGCGGATGAAATGATCGATCATCCCGTTGGTCTCCGGATGGTTGATGTCGAACCGTGACAGTTCGCCATCGGCCACGACATCAATGCCCGCCAGTTCCTGCGTTTTCAGGACGACCATGATTGCGTCCCGCAGTGCAGGCGTGGAAGCTGCGATCGGCAGCCAAGAGGGAATGGGGTAACTGCCGACAACTGTTGTCAGTATGGAAGGCTTGGGCATGCGTGGATCAAATCACGACAGGTGTCCGCCTACAAGCCGGGCCGCCGGGCAATTTGAGCTTCGGTCAATCCCTGGACGGCAATGGTTTTCTGTCGTGAATGTCCACCTCATTGCCCGAAGAATCCACGGGAAGTGTGGTGACTTCGGCTTTGAGCCGGTCATCCTGCGTTCCGGAGATTTCATTCCTGCTTGAGCGAGGAACGGCTTTCAGGTGGAGCAGAATCTTGCCGCCAACCCTGTTCAGGCGCACGGGCATGGCGCTCACATGTCGCTGATCTCGTGATGAAGCGGCGTGAGGTCGCCGTCGGCCAGTGCCATGAGTTTGACCTTGTCCTTCGGGCCGGCTTTGAGGGCGCGTCGGAGCCATTGGCGGGCGTCATCAAGTCTGCCCATCTGGCAGGCGTAGCAGGCGAGGTTGTAGAGGACGATGACCTCTTTGGGGAACTTCTCGGATGCCGGCAGCAACGCGTTCCAGGCCGCTTCGAGGCCGCCTTCCGGCACGCGGCGCAGTGCGTAGCTGAAATGAAGCCAGCCGGTGACGCGCTCTGGAAAGTCCCGTACCAGGGCATGGGCCACGGGCAGGGCGCGTATCCAATCCTTCTCCTGCGCCAGCACGGCCCATTTCACTTCCAGATAATCAGGATGCTGCTTGAACTCATCCCCCATGCCATCGAGTTCGGCCATGGCCTCGGCGGGATTGCCGAGCATCAGCCAGCCAATGGCGGCATCGAGGCTCTGGGTTTGTGCAGGTTCCAGCGTATGCATCACTGGTTTGGATTGAATCATTCGCGGTTCCGGCGTCAAGCCGTGTGCAAGCCAGTCCGTTTGGCATCCGGGATGGCTTGAGCAAAGGTGTCTGACGCCCTTTAATCTGCCGGTCATGATGTCGCTTCACGAGCACAATCGCCGCGCATGGGACAATCGCGCCCGCCAGCGTCTGCGGCACACACGGACCGCATCGGACCGCGATCTGGAAAATCCACTGGCCGGTGTGGATCCCGAAGGCTGGTTGGGCGGCAACATCCAGGGATGGAAGGTGCTGTGCCTGGCGGCGGGCGGAGGACTGCAGAGCATCCTGTATGCGGCCGCAGGCGCGGAAGTCACCGTGGTGGACATCAGCGAGGAAATGCTGGCGCTCGATGCTCAGGAATCGGCGCGTCGTGGCTTCACGTTGAAGCGGGTGCATGCCTCCATGGATGATTTGTCGGCATTGGCGGATGCCTCGTTCGATCTGGTCATCCAACCGGTGAGCACGTGTTATGTCCCCGAGGTGTTTCCCGTGTTTTGCGAGGTGGCGCGTGTGACCAGGCCCGGTGGACTTTACATCAGCCAGCACAAACAGCCTGTCAGTCTGCAGACGGATGTCACGCCCCACAGCCGTGGTTATGTGCTGGGCGAACCTTACTTTCGAGCCGGGCCCATGCCCGCTGCCGAAGATGGACTGATGCATCGCGAGGCGGGCACCATGGAATATCTCCATCGGTGGGAACAGATCCTTGGCGGCATCTGTCGTTCCGGCTTCGTCATGGAAGACGTTTCCGAACCGCGCCTGGAGAATCCGGCCGCTGAACCGGGTGCCGCACCGCATCGGTATTGTTACGCACCGCCTTACATCAAGCTCAAGGCACGCCGCCGCACCGACCCGGCCGGTCCGGCCAGCACCCTGTGGCTGCCGCAAAGCAGGGGTTGAGTTGATCCTTCCCCGACGCTATGGTTTCAAGCATACGTCCTGAACAGAACCAACATACTTGATTTCGCCATGAACAAGACATTCCTCGCCTGCACTGGAGTTCTCGCCCTCGCGCTGCTGCCCGTCCGGGCGGTGGACAAGGTGGATTTCACCAAGGACATCCTGCCCATCCTCGAAAAGAGCTGTGTCTCGTGCCACGGCGCGGACAAGCAAAAGGGCAAGCTGCGTCTCGATTCCAAGGACGCCACCATGAAGGGCGGTTCCAGCGGCGAGGTGATTCTCGCCGGCAAACCGGACGCCAGCGAGTTTTACAAGCGCATCACCCTGCCAAAGGGCGACGACGACATCATGCCGCCCGAAGGCGAGCCATTGACCAAGGCGCAGCAGGAACTGGTGAAGGCGTGGATTCAACAGGGCGCGGTGTGGCCGGATGGGCTCGTGATCAAAAGCGGCACGGACAAGCCCAAGTCCGCCGAGCCGCAGTTGACGCCCGTCAAGCCCTCTGCCGCCGAACAAAAGGCCTTTGCTGAACTGGAGAAACTGGGTCATTCCGTCCGCCCCATCGCCATGAATTCCGACTGGCGCTACGCAAACTTCCGTGCGCTGGACGCTGATACCGCCGCCAAGGTCATGCCGCTGCTCAAGGACATGAAGACGCTCACCGATCTGAACCTCTCCGGTGCGAAGATCACGGACGACCAGCTCGCCCATCTCAGTGCGGACATCAACCTCACACGCCTGCATCTGGAAAACACACCGGTCACCGACGCCGGTCTCGCCCATCTGAAAGGCCTCAAGAACCTGGTCTATCTCAACCTCTTCAACACTGCCGTGACGGACAAGGGCCTGGCCCATTTGAACGGCATGGCAAATCTCCAGCGCCTCTACGTGTTCGAAACTAAGATCACCCCCGCAGGCATTGCTTCGATCAAGAAGACACTACCTCAAGTCGAGGTGATTGAAGGATGGAAGATCGAGGACATCGCCAAGGTCGAAGCCAAAAAAGAGGAACCGAAGAAGGAAGCCCCGGCCAAGTCGGATGCCAAGAAAGCCGAGCCCAAAAAGGCCGACGCCAAGAAGGCCGATCCCAAGAAAAAGAATTAGTCTGCGATTGTTGCTTGATTTCGGCTTAGCTGAAACTGGCGCGAGTCGGTTCTTCCGCTTGAGGGAGGAGTAAGTTTCACTTCGGCAGCCACTTCTCCCAGTTCCTGCCGAACTCATCCACGTTGGCCTTGGTGACGGGCGTTTTCCTTTCGCTCAAAGCAGTTCCTTGAACTGCTCCGGCGTGAGTCCTGCATCCCTGGCGATTTCACCCATGGTGAAAGGATTGATGGGGTTGTGCCGGGGAATGGTCAGGCGCACGCGGCCGTTGGACATGATGGTGTGCTTGCCCTCCCTCGCGACGTGGAATCCTACCTTGGTGAACACCCGCACGGCCTGCGCGCAACTGATGCCGGGCAGTTTGGGCATGACTAGACAGTTACCAGTTCTTCCTGGACGGACTTGATGCCGTTCTCCTGCGCTTCAACATCCAGCCATTCGCGAATGGCGATGCGGATGTTCTCCAATGCTTCTTCACGGGTTTCTCCTTGAGAATGACACCCCGCCAGTGCCGGGCAACTCACCGCCCAGCCTTCCTCGGATTGAATGAGTCTGACGTGATATTGCATGGAATGAATCTGCTTTGCTTCAGCGCGTTTGGCAATGCTCTGACAAAATCACTTCGGCAGCCACTTCTCCCAGTTCCTGCCGAACTCATCCACGTTGGCCTTG
>CAYQCZ010000370.1:0-4874 GCA_964415955.1 uncultured Verrucomicrobiota bacterium
GATTCGCGACTGGATCTCCGGCGGAATGCCGCAACCCGTGTCGCTCACGCTCAGACACACGTAGCGCCCGGGCGAGACATCGGGATTCAATTCAGCCTCCTCAGCGGAGATGTTCTTCCCTGATGTTTCGACGACGAGCTTCCCTCCCTCGGGCATGGCGTCGCGGGCGTTGACGGCCAGGTTCATCAGCACCTGGTCCAGCATGCCCGCATCGGCGACCGTGGGCAGCGGCGCGGTGTGCAGGTGCAGTTGCAGGTGAACATCCTCCCGGATGACGCGCTGGAGCATCTTCGCGAGGTTGGTCACGCTTTCGTTCAAATCCAAGAGGCGCCGCTGCATCACCTGCTTGCGGCTGAACAACAGCAGCTGCCGCGTGAGATTGGCCGCGCGCTCGGCCGCGGCTTTGATTGCCGCCAGTCCTTCCCGCACTTCCGGCGTCACGCCGTCTCCCGTCCCGGTCAGGTCGGCCTGCATCATGATCACGGCAAGGATGTTGTTGAAATCGTGCGCGACGCCGCCGGCGAGCTGGCCGATGCCTTCCATTTTCTGGGATTGCCGGAATTGTGCCTCCAGTTGCGTTTCCCGCGTCACATCGCGCTTCACGGCCACAAAGTTGACGATCGTGCCGGTGCCGTCCCGGATGGGTGAGATGGTTGCATCCTCCTCGTAGAGTTTGCCGTCCTTGCGCCGGTTTATCATGTGGCCCTGCCAGGCGTCTCCCGCGTTCAGGGCATCCCACATCTGGCGGTAGAATTCGGCATCGTGCTTGCCGCTCTTGAAGAGGCGGGGGTTGTTTCCGAGCACCTCGGCGATGGTATAACCGGAGGTTTTTTCCACCGCCGGGTTGGCGTAGAGGATCGTGCCGCGCGTGTCGGTGATGAGCACACTCTCGGATGACTGCTCGACGGACATCGCCAGCCGGGCGTGGGATTCTTCGATGCGCTTGCGTTCGGCCAGTTCATTTTGAAGGGTGCGGCTGGCAACTTCGGCGACATTGCGGGCCTCCACTGCCTCTTCCATCAGGTTGAGGGAAGCCAGTTCACTTTCCCGCGCCGCTTCGTTGATCCGGCTCACTTCGGCAACTTGCGCCTGGAGCGAGCGGGTCAGTTTCAAGATGCGGACGTAGGCTCGCAGCCGCGCGAGCATCTCGCGGTTGGCGATCGGCCGAACGATGTAGCCATCCGCACCGGACTCCAAACCTTCGGACTGTTCGTCGCTGGCGGTGAATTGACCCGATGCGACGATCACAAAAATATCCGCCAGCGCCGGATCCTGCTTGAGCTGACGGCAGACGGCCAGACCATCCAAACCCGGCAGGTCGCGGTCCAAGAGCAACAAATCCGGACGCTGCTGCCGTATGGCCGGCAATACCTCCTCGCCGCTGGCCGCTTGGCTGACGCTGAAGCCCGCGCCGGTCAGCAGCCGCACGGTGCTGTTCCGCACGTCGGGGTTGTCGTCCACGACGAGGAAGTGAATTTCGGTCGGATTCACAAATTGGGGGTTGAGGGCAATGTCAGCTCCGGAAAATAGATTTTGGTGCAATCCGGACACATGCCGTGGGAGAAAGTCGCCTCGGAACGCTGCTGCACGTAGTTCTCCACAGGGCGCCAATTGCCCCGATCGTCCCGGATTTTTTTGCAGCCCGCACAGATCGGCAGGATGCCGCTCAACAATTTCACCCGGGCCAGGGCTGCGGCCAGTTCGGCGTTCTTTTCCTGCAGGGCGCGGTTCAGTCGAAGGATGCGGACAAACGCGGCCACGCGCGCCACCAGTTCGCGGTTGGCGATGGGACGCACGATATAGCTGTCGGCACCCGAATCCAGACCATCCGATTGCTGCTCGGTGTGAGTTTGCGTGTTGGAAATGAGGATCACCATCAACCCGCAAAACGCCGGATCGCCCTTGATGCGGCGGCATAATTCCACGCCGCCCATCTCCGGCATGTCGCAATCCGACAACACCAAGTCGGGCTGAAAGCCGGCCAGGAGTTTCAAAGCGTCCACGCCATTGGCCGCCATCGCGGTGACGTAGCCCGATTGCTCCAGCACCCGCGCGGTGCTCCGCGCCACATCGGCGTTGTCCTCCACGACGAGGATCTTGATGGCGGCTGTTTTCGGTTCGTTCATAAGGCCCCCATGGAGTTGGCGGCGGGCCGGGCCAGTTCGCGGGCCTGGGTGAGCGCCGCGTCCACTGCCGCGATCCACGCGGCGGGAAAACGGGCGGGGTCGGTCATCCAGGAACGGAGGCTCTCAACGGCAAGCGCGTGCCCCACCAGTTCATCCGCCACGGCGCAGCCCAGCAGGTGCCCGGTCAGCGGAAGCCGGGCGCTCCACTCCGCTTCAACGGCTGCATCGAAGTCGTCCGCGATTTTTTGAAGCTGCGCGTCGGTCAGGTGACGGCGGCGCAACTCGCCCAGTTCGGCGGCGGCGGGCAACAGCCTTTCGTATTCGGATCTTTTCTCAGGCACGGCGGTGGACAATTCCCGGACGAGAATTTCCAATTGGTCCTGCAAGAGAAACGTCGGCATGCCGCGCCCCGCGAGCACGCGGCCCAGCCACCGCACCTGCTGGCTGATCTGCGCCGGCTCGAACTGGCAGAGCGTGGCCTTCCACGCGGCATCGCTCCGCGCAAACCGCCTGCCCCGCTCGCCATAACGCGCTTCAAAATAGGGAAAGCGCTCCCAGCAACTGTCGCCGGCCCGCACCGAGGCCTGGATTTCCCGCGCATCGGCCGGCACCGCATGGCGTCCGGCTTCGGGATTGATGGCGGTGACGAGAATCGTTCTCGACTCGGGCGCGAAGGGATACAGCGCCCGAAAAATGGTTTCGAGCTGCTTAAAGAAATCGCCGGCTGCTGTGCCGATCTGCTCCCGCTCTTCCGCGCTCAAAGGCAACGCGTTCATGCGCTGCTTGAATTGCGACCACCGGGCAGGCGCGTCGGCGCCGTAATTGTTCAGATAAGCCAGCCCCTCGTCGCCCGTGAGCAGAAAGGCCCGGGTGACGAGCGGGCGCACCACCGCCGCGCCCAGCGTCGAGCCTTCCAACACATACAAACAGCCCAGCAGCGCCAACGGACACTCGACCGATTGCAGGCGAAGATGCTCGGCGATTTTCAGCGCGGCGGTCACGGCCTCCTTGAGATCCGCCACGGCGCGCGGCTCAAAATAGTTCAGGTCTTGGTAGAGCAACGGCAGTTTGACCATGTCGCCGCGCCACACGGCGGCGATCCGTTCGTCCGTGCTGCTGGCAAGCGCCGGCTCCAGCACGCCATGAACGATGGTGAGGGCGCGGAGCTGGCCCACATAGGATTCCAGCGGCAACTGGCAGGCGGCGAGCGCGGGAAAGAAAGGCGCGCCTTGCAGCCGGTTGTGGTCTGAAAACGTGGCGGCCTTGAGTTCCTCCATCAAGGTCAGTTGCTGTCCAAAGAGTCCTGGTTTCATGGTGGCGATGGGGTGTCGAGGTGCTGCTTCTGCGATTCATCGATTCTCGTAGAATCGCTTTGGGCCTGGGCCGCCGGGAGGGGTAGCGAGATCAAGAATGTCGCGCCTTCGCCGGGGCGGCTCTCCACCCAGAGGCGTCCACCGTGGGCATCGATCACCTGACGGGCGATGGCGAGGCCGAGTCCCGTGCTGCGCTCGCCGGCGGTCTTCTTGGTGCCGGCCCGGCCAAACGCCGTGAACAGCCGCGCCTGGTCTTCCGGGGAAATGCCCTGCCCCTCGTCGCGCACGGCGAATACGACCTGCGCCGGTTCCCAACGCACGGAAACCCAGACGCGCTGGCCGGGAACGGAATGTTGCACGGCGTTGTTGATGAAATTCAGGAGCGCCTGCCGGAGCTTGGGCGCATCCACGGACAACCGCCGCGCGTCGTGCCCGGGATCGAGCAGCAGGGTGATTTTCTTTTTGCCCGCGATCAGCCGGGCGACCGGTCCGAGGCCATCCAGAATTTCCGGCACGCTCGTCGGGGCCGGTTCCAGCCGGAGTTTGCCGGACTCGATGACGGCCAGATCGAGAAAATTCTCGATGAGCCGCAGCATGCCTGTGGCAGCCGCGAGGGAGGTTTCAAGAAATTCCCGATGCTCGGCGGACAGCGTGGACCCGGCTTCATCGAGCACAAACTCGGTGTAGTTGATGACCACGCCCGCCGGGGCGCGCAGGTCGTGCGCGGCCATGCCGAGAAACTGGTTTTTGAGCTGGTTCAACTCGCGCAGTTCCGCGTTGGCCTGATGGAGCTGGCGCGTGAGGTTGTTCAGTTCGCCGTTCAGCCCGAGCACTTCGTTGCGCAATTCCTGCTGCTCCTTCAGATCAATCCCACCGAGCGCGAGCGTCCCGGCGGGCATGGAGAAAAATCGAAACCACATAGTCTCCGGCATGCCTGACGCGGTGTTCAACGTGAGCAGGTGAACCTGATCCTCCTGCCGGAGCCGCGCGGGCAGGTCGGGCGCGGTGATGAATTCCGACAGTGGCCGGCCGATGGTGTGCGCGCCCAGAATGCGCAGTGCCTGGGCATTGGCGTCCGTCACGCACTGGCTGGCATCCAGTTTCAGCGCGAGCACGGGCGCGGTTTCCCAAACATAGCGTCGCCACGCTCCGGCGATGGCGGGAGATTCAACCACGGCTGGCGGCCTCCTTGATCCACGTTTCCAGTTCGCCCAGACTCGACAGGCAACGCACGCCGGAAATCTTTTCGACCTCCTCGCGGCCTCCCCAGCGGAATGCTTGGCCTCCGACCAGAATGGGCACGGCCGGAAATGCGGCCCGAATTTCCCGGGTGGCATCGACGAGCCGGTTCAAGTTCAGCGCCGAGGCGACGGAGAGCGCCACGACCTGCGGATTCTTTTCCGCGATGAGCGAATTCACCGCTTCCACCGGCGTG
>CAYQCZ010000371.1:0-4866 GCA_964415955.1 uncultured Verrucomicrobiota bacterium
GTGCAGCCGCTGGGTTCCATGGGCACGGACACGCCGCTGGCCGTGCTTTCGAACAAACCGCAGCTGCTTTACAGCTACTTCAAGCAGTTGTTCGCGCAGGTGACAAACCCGCCGATCGATCCCATCCGCGAGGAGAACATCACCTCGACCGAGACCATGGTGGGTTCCGAGGGCAACCTGCTTGATCCGCAGCCGGAAAGCTGCCGCATGATCAAGCTGCCGCATCCGATCCTCACCAACGAGGAACTGGAGAAACTCCGGCATGTGGAGCGGGAGGGTTTCAAGTCCACCACGCTGCCGATTCTTTTCAAGGCCTCCGGCGGGGCCAAGGGTCTGGAGGCGGCGATGAAAAAGCTCTGCTCCGCTGCGGACAAGGCCATCGACGAGGGCTCGAACATCCTTGTCCTCTCTGATCGCGGTTTGAACGCGGCGAGTGCGCCCATCCCGGCATTGCTGGCCGTGGCCGGCCTGCATCATCACCTGATTCGTCAGGGCACGCGCACCCAGGTGGGTTTGGTGCTGGAGTCCGGCGAACCGCGGGAAGTGCATCACTTTGCGTTGTTGATCGGCTATGGGTGCAGCGCCATCAACCCGTATCTCGCCTACGAGACCATCGATGACATGATCCGCGGGGGCATGCTGCCCGGTCTCGAATACAGGACGGCGGTCAAGAAGTTCGTGAAGGCCGCGGTGAAGGGCGTGGTGAAAACCATGGCCAAGATGGGCATCTCAACTGTGGCCAGCTATCGGGGCGCGCAAATCTTCGAGGCCGTGGGCCTCAACCAGGCGGTCATTGACAAATATTTCACATGGACTTCCACACGCATCGAAGGCGTCGGCATTGACGTCATTGCGCAGGAGGCGCTGGCACGACACCAGCATGCGTTTCCCAACCGGCAGGTCAATGGCGCGACGCTGGACGTCGGCGGCCAGTATCAATGGCGCGCCGAGGGCGAATATCACCTCTTCAATCCGCAGACCATCCACAAGCTGCAAAAGGCCTGCCGCATCGGCAGCTATGCCGTGTTCAAGGAATATGCGGACCTGGTCAACAACCAGTCGCGCAACCTCTGCACCATCCGCGGTCTTATGGAGTTCAAGCCCGCCGAGAAACCCGTTCCGATCGATGAGGTGGAGTCGGTGGAGTCGATCGTCAGGCGTTTCAAGACCGGTGCGATGTCCTACGGCTCCATCAGCAAGGAGGCCCATGAAGCCATGGCCATTGCGATGAACCGGCTGGGCGGCAAGAGCAACACCGGCGAGGGCGGGGAAGATCCCGAGCGCTACGTGTGGACGAATGACCAGGGCGATTCCAAGAACTCGGCCATCAAACAGGTGGCGTCCGGTCGCTTTGGCGTGACCAGCCACTACCTGTCCCAGGCGAGGGAAATCCAGATCAAGATGGCCCAGGGTGCGAAGCCGGGCGAGGGCGGGGAATTGCCGGGGCTGAAGGTGTATCCGTGGATCGCGAAAACCCGGGGCACCACGGCGGGCGTGGGCTTGATTTCGCCGCCGCCGCACCATGACATTTATTCCATTGAGGACCTGGCGGAATTGATCCATGACCTGAAGAACGCCAATCGCGAGGCGCGCATCAGTGTGAAACTTGTCTCCGAGGTCGGCGTGGGGACGATTGCCGCCGGCGTGTCCAAGGCACATGCGGACGTCGTGCTCATCAGCGGTCATGACGGCGGGACTGGCGCGTCGCCGCTGTCCTCCATCAAGCACGCCGGTTCGCCTTGGGAGCTGGGCCTGGCGGAAACCCACCAGACGCTTGTGCTCAACAACCTGCGCAGCCGCATCTATGTCGAGACTGACGGCCAGTTGAAGACGGGCCGTGACGTGGCGATTGCCGCATTGCTGGGGGCCGAGGAGTTTGGTTTTGCCACGGCTCCGCTGGTCACGCTCGGCTGCATCATGATGCGCGTATGCCACCTGAACACCTGTCCGGTGGGCGTGGCGACGCAGAATCCGCAGTTGCGCGAGCGTTTCAATGGCGACCCGAACAACGTGGTGAACTTCATGAAGTTCGTCGCTCAGGAACTGCGCGAGATCATGGCGGCACTGGGTTTTCGCAAACTGGAGGACATGATCGGACGAACGGACCGGCTGGAAACCTCACAGGCCATCGCCCACTGGAAGGCGAAGGGCATCGATCTCTCGAACATCCTGTATCAGCCACCGGTGGGACCGGAGGTCGGCCGTTTCCGGCAGATGGACCAGGACCATGGTCTCGACAAATCCCTCGACATCACCACCCTGCTGGACATCTGCAGGCCGGCCATCGAGCGTGGCGAGAAGGTGCATGCCGAGGTGGAGGTGCGCAACGTCAACCGCGTGGTCGGCACGATCACCGGCAACGAGGTCACCAAAAAATGGGGGGCTGAAGGCCTGCCGGAGGACACCATCCACATCAAGTTCAGGGGCAGCGCCGGACAGAGCTTCGGCGGTTTTGTGCCGCGTGGCATGACGCTGGAACTGGAAGGTGACGTCAACGACTACCTCGGCAAGGGACTGAGCGGCGGCAAGCTCATCATCTATCCGCCGAAGGATTCGACCTTTGTGGCCGAGGACAACATCATCACCGGCAATGTGGCCTTTTATGGAGCGACCAGTGGCGAGGCCTACATTCGCGGCATGGCGGGCGAGCGTTTCTGCGTCCGCAACAGCGGCGTGAACACCGTGGTGGAGTCCATAGGCGATCATGGCTGTGAATACATGACCGGCGGAACAGTGGTTGTGCTGGGTGCCACGGGCCGGAACTTCGGCGCGGGGATGTCCGGCGGCATCGCCTACATTCTGGATGTGGCGGGTGAGTTTCCCGCAAAATGCAACACCGCCATGGTGCTCCTTGAAAAGCTGGAGGACGCGGAGGAGATTGCCGGACTGCGTCAGATGATCGAGCGCCACGCGGACTACACCCAAAGCGACCGCGCACGCAACATCCTCAAATTGTGGGATGACATGGTGCCGCATTTCGTGAAGGTGATGCCGAAGGATTACAAGCGTGTCCTCGTGGCATTGCAAAAGGCCAAAGCGGCGGGTTTGAGCGGCGAGGATGCCGTCACAGCGGCATTCGAGGAGAACTGCCGCGATGCAGCCCGCGTGGGCGGCGGTTGAGCCCCAGCCGGCAGAAGAACATTCATCAATTCAAATCAGCACAGACAACCATGGGAAAACCAACAGGTTTCATCGAATACATCCGCGAGGTTCCCGCCGACCGTGACGCCTCGGCGCGCATCAGCGACTGGGAGGAGTTCCACCTGCACATGGAGGAGGCGGCCCTTCGCAAGCAGGGTGCGCGTTGCATGGACTGCGGCATCCCCTTCTGCCACACGGGCACGTTGATCAGCGGCATGGCCGCCGGTTGTCCCATCAACAATCTCATACCCGAGTGGAACGATCTTGTTTACCGGGGGCTCTGGCGGGATGCGCTGGACCGCCTGCACAAGACCAACAACTTTCCCGAGTTCACCGGGCGCGTGTGTCCGGCACCCTGCGAAGGCTCCTGCGTGCTGGGCATCAACAATCCGCCCGTCACAATCAAGAACATTGAGTGCTCCATCATCGACCATGCCTGGGAACAGGGCTGGGTGGTGGCAGATCCCCCCAAGACCCGCACAGGCAGGAAGGTGGCCGTCGTGGGCTCCGGACCGGCTGGGCTTTCCGCAGCGGCACAGCTTAACAGGGCCGGCCACACCGTCACGGTCTTCGAACGTGCGGACCGGCCCGGCGGCCTGCTGATGTATGGCATTCCCAACATGAAGCTGGACAAGGAGAAGGTGGTGCTGCGTCGTCTCAAGGTGCTGGAACAGGAGGGTGTGAAATTCGTCTGCAACTGCGATGTCGGCAGGACGCTTGCAGCCCGTGAATTGATCGAGGATTTCGATGCCGTCGTGCTTTGCACGGGCGCCACCAAGCCAAGGGACCTTCCGATTGAAGGCCGCCAGCTCAAAGGCATTCATTTTGCCATGGAATTCCTCACGGCCAACACCAGGAACGTGCTCGATCCGGAAGATTCAGAGGGTTTGATCTCCGCAAGCTGCAAGGATGTGGTGATCATCGGCGGCGGCGACACGGGGACGGACTGCGTGGGGACCTCCATGCGTCACGGCTGCCGCAGCCTTGTGCAGATCGAGATTCTGCCAAAGCCGCCCATGGACCGCGCCAAGGACAATCCCTGGCCGGAGTGGCCCAAGGTGTATCGTATGGACTACGGCCAGGAAGAGGCGGCGGCCAAGTTCGGGGCCGATCCGCGTGTCTATCTGACCACGGCCAAGAAATTCGTCGGCGACGACAATGGCCACGTGAAGGAAGTGCACACGGTCCAGGTGAACTGGGAAAAGCACGACAAGGGTGCGTGGGTGCCGAAGGACGTGCCGGGCACCGAGCGGGTGATCCCCGCGCAGCTCGTGCTGCTGGCCATGGGCTTCCTGGGGCCCGAGCAGCCTTTGCTTGACGCCCTTGGGGTGGAACGTGACCCGCGCAGCAACGTCAAGGCCGACTACGGCAAATACCGCACCAGCATTGAGAATGTGTTTGCCGCCGGTGACTGCCGGCGTGGCCAGAGCCTGGTGGTCTGGGCCTTCAACGAAGGCCGAGGTGCGGCCCGGGAGGTGGATCGCTATCTGATGGGGGAAACCAGTCTCCCTTGAAGCCGGTTTGTTGTTGATCACGCAAGGCCCCGCACAATGCGGGGCCTTTTTTTTCTGCCACTGCTCAGCAGACGTTCAACTGGTCGCCCAAGGGTTCGCCCTTTTCGCCGGAGCCCATGGTCTTCTCGCCGCCCCAGCTGGAGACCACACGGAAAAGATCGGGCCTGCGGTCCAGCCTCGGAGTGACCGTGCCGCTGCTGCGTGACGCGTG
>CAYQCZ010000372.1:0-4850 GCA_964415955.1 uncultured Verrucomicrobiota bacterium
AGGTGGGTTGCCTCGCGCTGCGAGGCAACTTTGGTCGCAGCGCGACCAAAGCCACCTTGCCTTGAGAAGGCGTGCACCCAGCCGCGCCTTCCACCGCCGATATAACTCCCCAAAGTAGTTCTGCGCCCGGAGAAGGACGGGTTTGTTGAAGATCGGAATCGCGGGAAAGCTAACCGATGATTCCACGCACCACCTTGCCGCTGACATCGGTCAGGCGGAAGTCCCGCCCTGCGTAGCGATAAGTCAGCTTCTCGTGGTCCAGTCCCATGAGGTGAAGGATGGTCGCGTGCAGGTCGTGGACGTGCACCTTGTTCTCCACCGCCTCGGCCCCGTATTCGTCAGTGGCACCGTAGGACGTGCCTCCTTTGACACCGCCTCCGGCCATCCACAGGGTGAAACCCTTGTTGTTGTGATCACGTCCGTCCGTGCCGCCCTGGGCGTAGGGTGTGCGCCCGAACTCCCCGCCCCAGATGACCAGGGTGTCCTTCAGCATGCCACGCAGTTTCAGGTCCGCCAGGAGCGCGGCAATGGGTTTGTCCACGGAGTTTGCATTGCGCTCGTGATCGGCCTTCAGGTTGCGGTGCTGATCCCATCCGCCGGCACCGACCTCGACAAAGCGCACACCTGCTTCGAGAAAACGACGGGCCAGCAGGCATTGGCGGCCAAACCTTCCGGTATCGTCGTCGTCCAGTCCATACATCGAACGGGTCGCCTCGGTTTCCTTGGAGATGTCCATGACATCCGGCACGGCGCTCTGCATGCGGAAGGCCAGCTCATAGGATTCGATCACGCCCTCCACATCAGGGTTCACCACATCGTGCTCCAGCCGTTCCTGATTCAGTGCCTGGATGAAATCGATCTGTGCACGCTGGGCCTGCGGGGAAAGGCGGGGGTTGGCAATGTTTGGCATCGACGCCGGGCGGTCCATGCCAATTCGAGCTGCCCCAATGCGCGGCCCTTCCGCCCCGATGCGTGTGCCCTGATACATGGCGGGAAGGAAGGCGCTGCCGTAGTTTTGCGCGCCGCCGTTGTTGAGGGGCGCGTTCAACGTGATGAACCCGGGCAGGTTTTCATTCTCCGTGCCCAGACCATACAGGGTCCATGCCCCGAGCGATGGACGGACAAACTGGAAGCTCCCCGTGTGCATCTGCAGGAACGCCTGGGGATGCGCCGGAAGATCCGTCTGCATCGAGCGCACAAGGCAAAGATCATCGGCATGTTTCGCCACTTCGGGAAACAATTCGGAAATCCACAGACCACTCCTGCCGTGCTGGGAAAACTTCCATGGCGAGGCCAGCAACTGCGCGTAGCCGCCACGGTTGCGGTTGGCGACCGATTTGCCGTTGTCCGCAGCAAGCTTTGGCTTGTAGTCGAAGGTGTCCACATGGGACGGGCCGCCGTTCATGAACAGGAAGATCACGCGCTTCGCCCTGGGCGTGAAATGGGGCTGGCGGGGGGTCAACGGGCCAGCCTTGGTGGCAGCATCCGCAGCCGATGCACGTGCGGCGAGGCCCGCGAAAGCCATGTAGCCAAAGCCGCTCCAGAGGGTCTTGAGCGCGTCGCGACGGGTGTAAATGAATGGAGTGTTCATGGTAATGGAAGGATGCACTCGTGGTGTTTCAGTTCAGATATCGAAACTCGGCGCTGCCCAGGAGTCCCTGGCAGAACACGGCCATGGCCGTGCGCGTGGATTGGACCCGGTTGGATTCCGTGGATTGGAGTGATTCAAAGAGTTTCTGGGTCGCGGCCAGTTCCCTGGGGGTTGCCTGTCGCCCGAAAGCCAGCTCGAACGCGGCATGGGCAAGTTCAGTTCCGCGCTTGCCCGAGGCCATCAGACGCGCTGCCATGGCGTCCGCCACGCGTTGAACAAAGGCATCGTTCATCAGGTAGAGCGCCTGCGGTGCCACCGTGGTCACGTCACGGTCGCCGGTGACAAGGCTGGGCTCGGCGAAATCAAAGACCGCCAGCGACTCCGGCACCTGATCCCTCACGATCGGCAGATAGACAGAACGCAAGGGCTGGTCTGCCTGAAGCACGTTGAGCCGCAACAGGGTCTGGACCGGACCTTCCGACTGTGCCACCAGCGAGCCGTTCATGGCCCGCATGTCGATGGTGCCCGAAATCAGGAGCATGGAGTCACGGATGGCTTCGGCATCGAGGCGGCGCTTGGACATCCTCCAATGCCAGATGTTGTCAGGATCGGCGGCGTAGTTGGCGGCATCGTAATCGGAGGCCATCTGGTAGGTGTGACTGAGAAGGATTTCCCGGATGAGTTTCTTGACCGACCAGCCATTCTCCACGAACGAGATGGCCAGATGATCCAGCAATGCCTGATTGCTGGGGGCCTGCCCCATGATGCCAAAGTTGTCCGGTGTGGTCACGATGCCACGGCCAAACAACTGGAGCCAGACGCGATTGACCATGACCCGTGAGGTCAACGGATTCTCCGGCGATGCGATCCACCGGGCCAGTTCCAGCCGTCCGCTGCCGCGCGAGGACACCTTTTGCTGAGAGGGCTTGCTGACCACCTGCACAAAGCCGCGCGGCACCACCTCCAGCGGCTTGTCCAGCTCGCCACGGGCCAGCAACTGCGCGTCACGTCCATACATGCGGTCCTGCACGCCCATGGCCAGGAGCTTTGGATTTCCGTTGTCGTCATAACGCTCCAGCACCTTCTCGCTGATGGCGATCTGGACGCCGGACCGGATGAACTGCGGATTGGCGGCCACGCCGCGGTCCCGGTTGGTCCGGGCCTCGGCCAGCACCTGGTCGCGTGTGGCCTTGCCCTCCTCGAGTTGCCTTTCCATGAAGGTCATCAGCCGTTCGGGCAGTGGCTGACCGGCAGGGATCTTCGCCTGTTCAGGCAACGGAATCAGCGGGGTTGCCTGATTGTTCTGGATGAAACGGGGTGTGCCGAATCGCGTCTCGGTGCTGAGAAAAATGCCCGCCATGGCGTAGTAGTCCGCCTGCGGGATGGGATCAAACTTGTGGTCATGACACCGCGCACAGGCCACTGTGAGTCCAAGCATCCCCTGCCCCAGTGCGTCGATCTGCTCGTCCACAAGGTCCATCTGGAACTGCCGGGCATCGCGGGTGTTGTGGGATTTTGGACCGATGGCAAGATAGCCGGTGGCGATCAGCTTCCATGCACGATCCGTGTCATCCTTCGCGGGCATGAGATCACCGGCAATCTGCTCCATCAGAAACTGGTCGTAGGGTTTGTCGAAGTCGAAACTGCGGATGACATAATCGCGATACCGCCAGGCATGCGGATAAACGATGTTGTTTTCCTTGCCGCTGGACTCCGCGTAGCGGGCCACGTCCAGCCAGTGACGCCCCCAGCGCTCTCCGAACTGCGGTTTGAGCAGCAGATTGTCCACAACGGTGGCGAAGGCATCCGGGGAGGCATCGTTCACAAAGGCCTCCACCTCCTCCGGCGTGGGGGGCAGGCCGGTGAGATCGAAATGGACACGGCGGATCAATGTGCGCTTGTCCGCATCACCCACGGGCTTGAGTCCGCGCTTCTCCAGTTCCGCCAGAACGAACCTGTCGATGTCGTTGCGCACCCAGGATTCATGGCTGACCGTTGGTGGCTGCGATTTGTTGGGGGGCTGGAACGCCCAGTGCGAGCGGCCTTTCTCGATGTCCATGGTGCGTCTGGCCAGGGACGCCTTGCCATCCCGTGGATCGGGCGCACCCATTTTCACCCATTGCTCGAAATCCGCGATCACGGAATCCGGCAGCTTGCCGCCGTCCTTTTCAGGAGGCATTTCCAGGTCGGTATCCTTGTAGCGAATGGCCTTGATCAAAAGGCTTGCCTCAACATCTCCCGGCACCACGGCCGGGCCCTTGTCGCCGCCGCGGCGGACGCCGTCACGGGAATCCAGCACAAGGCTTCCCTTGACCTTCTCCGAGTCTGCCGAGTGGCACTTGTAGCATTTGTCAACGAGCACCGGGCGTATCTTCTTTTCAAAGAATGCGATTTCCTCGGATGTTGGCGGGCGCTCAGACGCGGCGTTGGCCGGGGGCGATGGCGGCTTCGGTTGCGCGCCCTGAGCCAGACGCAGGAGACCGCGATATTCCTCAAGAGTCACCGCTTCGTCCTGATTGCGGTCCAGTTCGTTGAAGATGTATTGGATGGTGGAGGAATCCCCCTGCAACTGCCTCACATAATCACCTAGCTTTTCGAACTCCTTGCGATCCAGCTTGCGATCCCTGTTGGCATCCATCGCCTGAAAACCCGCGAGGAGGCGCGCCTCATCCTGTCCGCCCTGCCCTGCTCCCGGCGCTCCCTGGGCCATGGCCATCAGCCTTCCCATCTCGCGGAATTCTTCCGCAGAGACAAAGCCATCGGTGTTCCGGTCCGCCTGCTGGAACGCCGCCTCCAACTGCTCGGGATTGTCGCGAAGCCTGGGTGATATGCGCGAAAGGGCCGAAAACTCCTGCGGGGTCAGACGACCGTCGCGGTTGACATCCAACTGGCGGAACATCGCATCCAGTGGCGGGGGCTGCCCCGGACGAAGCAACTGTGCCGCAGCCATGCCGGCTCCAAGCAGGCCCACCGAGATGGCGGTCACCATCGTGGTGATCCGTCCGGCGCGGAGATTTCTGGCAGGTGTGCTTTTCATAACTTGTCGCTGTCTTCGATGCTGTCAGTGACGCCTGACGGCCGGCATCCGTTACCTGAGCCGGTCGCTTTGCCGTCCATTGGGACAAAGACCGACCCAGACAGGCCGACACCCCGTGAATTTACCATCCAAACCTTAAGAGCCTGTCTGAAAATGGCAAGGAGTGCTGCGGCTGGGGATTTTGGCTGTGGCCAAGGCGGCGAGCCCTGCGCATCCCCGCAG
>CAYQCZ010000373.1:0-4850 GCA_964415955.1 uncultured Verrucomicrobiota bacterium
ATGATTAGAAATCAACTGAACAAGTGATGTCATGGCGTGGAAAACTAATCATCAAACCGTTTCATGGCGTTCAACAGTCGATTCGATGGATGCCCGCTGCATTCCGATCACTCCACCAACCCGGCAATCAAACCCTCCGGCGGCAGCGAAATCCCCTCTTCAATTGCAAGGGCCAGCTTCAGCCGGATGACGGCCGCCCCTGCCGCCTGTTCGGAATGTGCATGAATGCGCGCCACAACCTGCCCCCGCCTCACCGCTTCTCCGGGCTTGACCAGCCGGTCAATTCCCGTGTCGTGCAAAATGACATCCTCCTTCCTGAAACGACCGCCCCCCAACTCGCGAACCACCTCCCCAACGATGCGGGCATCACACCCTGCAACCCGACCATCCGCAGGGGCATGAACCTCGCGAACCACGGGAGCGGCGTGATCCCGGGCAAGCAGACGGTGGAACGACTCCAGATCCGCACCTTGTGCCGCCAGCAATTCATCCCATTTGGCGCGCGGCCGACCCGATGCCAGCACGACGGCCGCCTTGTTCAGCGCTGCCGACATGTCCGGCGATTTTCCGGTTTGGACAAGCAGTGACGCCGCGCAATGGAGCACAAGCTCCTGCAAATCCTCGGGGCCGCGACACTCCAGACAATCCACAGCCTCCTTGACTTCAAGCCAGTTGCCGGCTGCCCGGCCCAGCGGAGTGTTCATGTCCGTGATCAGAGCACGCGTATTCAAGCCTGCGTCGGACGCGGTGCGCACAAGCATCTCCGCAAGCTGACTTGCTTCCTGCTTCGTCTTCATAAACGTGCCCACGCCAAATTTGACATCCAGCACCAGCGCCTGGATGGACTCGGCCAGCTTCTTGGAAAGTATCGAGGCGGTGATCAAGGGCATGCTGGGCACGGTGCCTGTCACATCCCTCAGTGCATAAAGCTTCATGTCCGCCGGAACGATGAATGCCGTCTGGCCTGCCATGCAGCAACCCACGGACTGAACCACCTCGACCATGCGCTCGGATGTCAGTGCCGTGATGAAGCCGGGAATGGATTCCAGTTTGTCGAGGGTTCCACCCGTGATGCCCAGTCCGCGACCGGAAATCATCGGCACTCGAAAACCAAGACACGCAAGCAGCGGGGCGAGCGGCAGCGACACCTTGTCACCAACACCACCGGTGGAATGCTTGTCCACCAATGGACGGGGATCATCCGGGAACTTCAGCACCCCGCCTGAATCGCGCATGGCAAGGGTGAGTGTGCGCATCTCACGCGCATCCAGGCCCCGGAAATAAACGGCCATCAAAAATGCGGCCGTCTGGTAATCGGGCACACCACCATTGGTCACCGCCCGCACAAAGCCGCGGATGTCTTCATCGGCGAGGACACAGCCATCGCGCTTGGATTCGATCAGGGGGAGGAGATTCACAGCTATGGGTCAGCAACTGGCCGCCTGCCCCTTCGCCTTCTCAAGCGTGCCATCAGCCAAAACAAGGCAGCCAGCATCAGGGCCTGAAGCAACCCCCATGACAGGCAAAAGGCACAGGCCAAGGCGAGCACATCCCGAACCGCAAGGCAGGATGCGAAAGTTCGAGAGCGCAACAGTCAGTGTCACCACGACCGAGGATGCTGTGATGACAACTGCGGCCAGAAATCGGTTGATGCCATGCGGGTCTTCCACGCTCGGAAGATGACCCAACCGTCGAGCCTCAGCCAACGAATTTCTTGGCCGCCACCGTGGCGTTGTGTCCGCCGAAGCCAAAGGAATTGTTCAGAATCGCTTCGATCTTCATCTCACGCGGGCTGTGCGGGACGTAATCCAGATCGCACTGCGGATCCTGGTTGATGATGTTGATCGTGGGAGGCGCAATCTGGTGGTAAAGCGCCTTGGCGCAGAAGGCCATTTCCGTGGCGCCGGCCGCCCCCAGCATGTGGCCGGTCGCGCCCTTGGTGGAACTGACCGCCAGCTTGCGCGCGTGGTCTCCAAACACATTCTTGATGGCCTGTGTCTCACAGATGTCCCCCTGGGGCGTGGATGTGCCATGGGCGTTGATGTAGGAAACATCCTCGGGGTTCAGACCCGCATTGCGCAGGGCCATCTTCATGCAGCGGCCTGCACCCTCGCCTTCTGGTGCGGGAGCGGTGAGGTGGTTTGCATCGGCGGTGTTGCCGTAGCCGACGATTTCACAATAGATGCGGGCACCACGGGCCTTCGCATGTTCGAGTTCCTCCAGCACCAGCACGGAGGCACCTTCGCCCATCACGAACCCGTCGCGGTCCACATCGAACGGACGGGAGGCGGTCTTGGGATCGTCATTGCGTGTGCTGAGCGCCTTCATCGCACAGAAACCGCTGATGCCCAGCGGCACGATGGTGGCCTCCGCGCCACCGGCGAAAATGACGCTCGCATCGCCCATCTTGATCGTGCGCCATGCTTCACCCAGCGCGTGCGTGCTCGTGGCGCAGGCGGAGCAGGTGGCGACATTGGGGCCGCGCAGCTTGTAATAAATCGAGAACATCCCGGAGGCCATGTTCAGGATGAGCATCGGGATCATGAACGGGCTGACGCGTCCCGGACCTTTGTTGAGAAGTATCTTGTGCTGCTCCTCGGTGGTGTAGAGGCCGCCAATGCCTGAGCCGATGAACGCACCCACCTCGTCGCGGTTCACCTTGTCCAGATCCAGCCCGGAATCTCTGAGCGCAAGCCAGCCCGCATACACGCCGAACTGGCAGAAGCGGTCCGTGCGACGCAGCTCCTTCGGACTGGGGAAGGCGGGTGTCGGCTCAAAGTTTTTGACCTCGCCCGCGATCTGGCAGTCGTAGCCCGCCGTGTCGAACAGCGTGATGCGGTCAATGCCGCACTGTCCGGCCAGTATGGCCTGCCAGGTGGTTTCAATGTCGTGCCCCAGCGGGGAAAGAGTTCCCAGGCCGGTGACCACGACCCTGCGATCTGCCCAATTGTTCGCCATAAAAGGAAAAAGGGCAGCAAGGCCGTCACCGGTCCGAGCTGCCCGGAAAAATCCGCACTGGTTACTTGCTCGTCTCCTCGATGTATTTGATCACATCGCCGACCGTCTGAAGCTTTTCGGCCTCCTCGTCGGGAATCTCCTGACCGAACTCCTCCTCAAGGGCCATCACCAGTTCCACGGTATCGAGCGAGTCCGCACCGAGATCCTCGATGAACTTCGCTTCCGGGGTGACCTGGTCTGCATTCACGCCGAGTTGTTCCACGACGATGTCCTTGACCTTCTGTTCGATTGATTTGTCAGCCATGATTCAGTTGTTATTAATTTTCCCTGTCTCTATGCGACGACTCCGGAAGCGTCAAGCCCCGTTTGGTGAATAATTTTTCTCAATATGCTTGATGCGCGGCGCATGCAAACACAACCGGGCATGCATCTGTTTCACGGCGGGTCATCACCTTGATGGTCCGGAGGTTGGAGACGGAGCCGCAATCATCACGCTCACCGCCCTGCTTCGAGCATTTGAACGTAATCCGCAATGCCCTTGACGGGTGCAAACTGCGGCTCGAATCCCAGCTCGGCCCTGGCCTTCGACATGTCGGCCTCCGTGTGCGGCTGATAAAAGGCATAGGGATTCTCGATGTATTCGGGCTCCAGTGAAGTGCCCAGATGCTTGTTCAATTCGGCGATCACCTCGTTGAAGGAAAAGGGATGGCCACTGCCACAATTGTAAATCGCACTCTGGCCTGCGGTCAGCGCATGCATGGTCATGGCAACGACGTCCTTCACATAGACAATATACCGCCTGTGCTCTCCGCTCCTGAACACGCGCGGCCGTTTGCCCGCCTTCATCTGGCAATAGAGCTGGTAGATCATGCTCGCGGCGGCCTTCTTGTGGGGCTCGTTCGGTCCATAGACGTTGAAATAGCGCAAGCCCACGATCCGCCATCCTGGACACCCCTCCGCAGAGGCGCGGGCCAGGTTGTCCAGCTGCACCTTGCTGAAGGCATAGATGTTGGCCGGCGCCGGAGGTTGATCTTCACGGTTCACTCCGGCAGCGATCCCATATGTAGCCGCCGAGGATGCATACACCACCGGTGTCAACGTGGGCCTGGCAAACGCCAGCAACCTGCGGAAACCTTCGATGTTGTCGTGCGATTGAAGAAACTGGTCGTGAACCGTGGTGTCGGTGATCGATGCCTCGTGGAAAATGGCGTCAAACTGACGTTCCCCAAACTGCACCTTCCAGTCCAGCCGCGAGACATCCGCCGTCACAAAATCGCCGCGGAAACCGCGCAGGTTGCGGAAATCACCGGACCGGAAATCATCCACCACGACGATGCGCGCCTCGGGATGTTTCTCCTGGAGGGCCAGCGTCAGATTGGAGCCGATGAATCCCGCCCCGCCAGTGACCAGAATGTTTCGCATGGGCGCGGAGTGTAAGCCTGACCGGGGCCGGCGCAAGGGCAAGGTTTGGAGTTCAACGGACTGCATGATCAAGCGGGCCTGCCAATGGCCGGCGGCCTCGCAGGCTGGCCCGCCGACAACAGGCGTGACTCGCAGCGCCGCCCGGGCGACACTCCCTCACATGAGCTTTTGGCGACCCAACATCGACCGCACCGGACGCATGCTCCGTTTTGTCTGGGGCACTCTGTGCGTCATCATCGGCCTGATCGCCGGATGGCAATGGGACTGGGTGCCCGGTGCCGCCATCATCGCGGCCGGCGTGTTTTCCTGGTTCGAAGCCCTCCGTGGGTGGTGCATCCTGCGAGCCTGTGGCATCAAGACGAAATACTGACCCCGTTCGTCCGCTGCAATCGGATGGATCATCCGCACTTCGCCAGGGCTACGATCTGATGTTGGACAGGCACGGTCACCAGGGCTGGTGGCCGGGAGAC
>CAYQCZ010000374.1:0-4830 GCA_964415955.1 uncultured Verrucomicrobiota bacterium
AACACAAAGACGTTTCGTGCGAGCAACTACTGCCGCGCCGCCATGGAGGGCGTGACGCTGGGGATGAATTACGGCCTGCGCCGCCTGGCGCAACTTGGCGTCAACGCCCGCCAGATACGTGCCACGGGCGGCGGGGCGAAATCCAGGCTGTGGCGACAGATCATGGCTGACGTGTTCAACGCCGAGGTCGTGACGTTGAAGGTCTCCGAAGGCGCGGCGTATGGGGCGGCGTTGCAGGCGCTGTGGTGCTGGCGCAATCAGCAGGGCGAGAAGGTCTCGATCAGCGACATCACCGACGCTTTCGTGAAAGTGAACACCGGGGAAACCGCGACGCCGGACAAGCGCAGCGTCGCAACCTACGCAGAGTTGCAATCCATCCAGGATGACTTGTCCCGGGCGCTGCGGCCTGTGTTCGCACGGCATCGCAAATTCGTCATGGGGTGATTTCCTTGGGGACCGCCTGGGAGGCGTTGGAACGCCGGTGCCCGATGACAGTCGCGTCATTCAAAGGCCTGCATGATTGAACAAACCGTTGCCCGGCTGCGTCTTGTCGTCCATTGTTCAAGCGGATGTATGCAGGCAACAGCAAGTTATGGCGGCAGCGATTTGCGGAGAACCCGCTTGGCGCCTCCCTGGTTGTTTCCATCGTGCTGCATCTGATGGTGTTCGGGCTCTGGGAGACGGGACGGGCCCTGGGCTGGATGCATCCCAATCTTCCAGATCAGGTGACCTCCGCACTGAACAACCCTTCCGTCACCGTGCTGCTGGAAACACCCTCCACGCCTGAATCCGAAAAGGAACAGGAGCCCGAGCCCCCCAAGCCGCCCACACAGATGACTTTTGTGGATGTCGATCCGGACACGGCGGCGGAACCTCCGAAGTCGGCAAAGTTTTATTCCGCCATCAGTTCACAAGCGGCGAACCCCAATCCCAAACGCAACACCAACCAGCCCGAGCTGGATGGCAAGCAGAGCCAGATTGTGAGGACGTTCGATGCGCCACGGCCCAATCCTCAGCCGACCCAGGCCGAAGCCAAGGCTCCGGAAAAGCAGCCGGACAAACCCGAACCACAACCTGATCCCACGCCCGAGCCAGCGCCGGCACCCCAGCCTGTTCAAAAGATGGCGAAAGCCCAGCCGAAGCTTGAACCACGCCCTGCCCCGAAGGCTGGGCGGACGGAAACGGCCCCTCCAGTCCCGCCCTCCCCGCCACGCCCCGAAGCCAGGGGCACAGCCGAAACGCTCCAGCCGGAAATACGCCCTGAACCGCCCAAGACACGACCACGAACCATCGCAGCCGCCAAGGCACAGATGGGCATGATCAGCGGGGAGAAATCCCGGCAGGAAGGGGGCGTCAACCGGAACGCCATCAAGCCGTCGCTCGACGTCATCGGTTCCCCGTTTGGACGCTACGACCAGCGGTTGATCCAGGCGATCCAGGCACGATGGTATGCGTTGATCAATGAGCAGGAGGCGCGCGGCATGGTGCTGGCCACGGGCAAGGTGGTGGTCGCCTTTCGCCTCCTTTATGACGGCGGCGTCAGCAATGTCGAGGTGGTGGAGGAGTCGGTCGGGCCCATTCAATCCATCCTCTGCCAGCAGGCCATCATCCAGCCCGCGAAATACGAGCCATGGCCCACGGAGCTGCGGCTGGCCAACAGCAGGGATTATCGCGACGTCCGGTTCACCTTTTTTTACAACTGAAGAAACCCAACACATGGAAAGTTTCATCCTTGGACTGCTTGTCCTCACATCCATCGTCAGCCTTGCATTCATCGTCGAACGCGGCTGGGCGCTTCAACGGCGCAAGATCATCCCCCCGGAAGTGGAGTCCGCCGTGGAAAACTGCCGGACGGAGGCGCAACTGCCGATGCTGGAGCAAATCTGCCAGCGTCACCCCTCCGTGCTCAGCCGGCTGCTGCTGGCGGCCATCGCGCATCGCGACTGGCCCAAGGAGGAGATGAAGGACATGCTCCAGACCCGTGCGCGTCATGAGATCACCCAGGGGCTGGAACGCGGGCTTGTGGTGCTGGAGATCGCCACCGGCATTGCGCCCCTGCTGGGGCTTGTGGGCACCGTGTATGGCATGATCCAGCTGTTTGGCACCATGGGCGGCGCCGACCTGGCGGCGGACGATCCCAGCGCAAAATTCGCCCAAGGCATCGCACTGGCACTGCGCGCCACCCTTGGCGGCCTGCTGGTCGCCATCCCCTCCCTGACCGCCTGGAGCTATTACAACAAGCGCGTGGAATCCCTTTCCGTGGAGATGGAACTGTTGTGCGACGAGTTTCTGCGCCGGTTCCACAGCAATGCGGAAGCCGTGGGTGGCGTTAAAAAGTAACCGTCACCCGAACCCGCTCATGAGATTCACCCAGCAAAAGCGCCGCCAGCCGCCGGCCGTGATCATTGTCGCGCTGATCGATGTGCTGATCGTCGTGCTGATTTTCCTGATGGTGACGACCTCGTTCAAACACCGCCAGTCGAAGATCAAGCTGACATTGCCCGCCTCGGAGCAGGCCGAAAAGGGCGCATCCGACAAGAACCCGCTGGTCATCACCATCAGCAAAAGCCCGCCCTTCTTTCACCTGAACAGCCTGCCGGTCACCCATGATCGATTGAAGAACGAACTCGTCGCGCGGGCCAGGGCAAATCCATCTCTTCATGTGGCCGTGCGGCCGGACAAGGATTCCGTGGTGGACAACTTTGTGAAGGTGATGGACGCGATACGGGCGGCCAACATCAGGAACGTGGAGATGCACACCTCAGGGACGGGGGACGGAACGCGGTGATTCTTGCCTGATGTGTGTGCGGACCAAACCTTACTTCCTGCCGCCGAACAAGCCGCTGAACCAGCCCTTCTTTTCGCTCTCCAGCTCGCGTTGCTTGACCTTCAACTGTCCGAGCAGCGACTGCCAGCCGATGTAGGCCTTGTGCCACTGGTTCTCGATGCCGCGCAAGGAGCCCTCAGGCATCTCGCTCAAGGAACGGATGGACGAGGCGCCGGAAATGAGGTTGTGAACATCATCCCTGCTGGGTGAAGCCACTTCGACGGCGGACATGATGATTTCCAGTTCCTGGGTGATGACGCTCTTGACCTCGAGAAACTGCATCTCGTCCTCGTGCTCAAACTCCTTGGAACGTGCAAGACCGATGTAGTGGCTGAACTGTTTCCAGCATTCGATGTAGTTCTCCAACTGGATGATCAGTTGATCAAGCTTCTTGTTGCTGGACATGATGATGGTCTTTCGAGGTGTTGCGTTCTACTTCGTGCGGGGGGTCAGAAAAATCATCGCGCCACCGCGCATTTCCTTGGCGTTGATCTTGACGGCCGCATAGGAAAGGGTGATCTCGCGCAGCGGCAGATGGATTTTTCCGGCTGAGTTGAAAATGCCCATGACGAGCTCGCCGATGGCGAGGACGCTTTCCCGGGGGTAGGTGGCCGGAAGGGTGGATGCGGCAATCTTGCCGGTGCGGTCCACAGTGAAGCTGCCCGTGGGCAGTTTCTCCAGCTTCGACTCGTCTTCCTTCTTCGAGAATAAATCTAAGAGACCCATTTGGCGGCGGCTTCCTTGAGGGTTTTCCTGACGGCCGGAGCGGTCAACGTGCGGTTGACACCCACACACAGGTCTTCGGTGGGGCTGCTGGTCAGGCCAATGTGCATCTGCGGCCCCATGCCGGTCATGTCCGTGAGTGTTCCAAAGTTCAGTTTCTGGGCGAGGGCGCGGATCTCCTTCGCCACGGCATGCGTCCATTCCGCCACCTCGGCCGGCTTTTCAAGGCCCCAGGTTTCGAACTTGGTGGCGTCATCCGATTGAACGGCCACGGCAAACTCCACGCCCCTGACCTTGGCAACCTTGCTGAGGCGGGACGTCTCGCCTTCGCCTTCCGGTGCATCCACCTTGCCTCCCGCCTCGGATTCGTCAATCGACTGGGCCGAATCCAGCAACAAGCCGGAATAGGAGGTCATGATGCGGCGCTCACGGGTCGGATCCGGTGGAAGTATTTCAAAGGTGCCTGAACGCCAGGACACGATCTGTTTGAACCCGTCCTCGCCCAGATATTCGCCCACCTCGGCGTCAATCACATCGCCGTTTTCGATCCAAATCCTGCCAATCAGCGGTCCATTGGTGATTTTGAGGACGGACGTGCTCTGGGAGAGGCACTCCATCTGGATCAAATCAACGAGGCTCTTGCTTTGCACCCCGCGGAAGCCGCCCTGCTCCTCCCTGCCAAGAAGTGATTCAATGCAGTCGGAGAACAGCGCTATCTCCTTCTCGTTCTTGGGCTTCTCCATGAACAAATCAATGCCCATGGCGTAGGCACGCGCCCGGTATTGATCATCGGCCACGGATGTCATCACCACGGTGCGAAGGGATGGAAACCTGCGTCTGACAATGGTCAGGACCTGGAAGCCATCCATCCCCGGCATGTTCAGGTCCGTAAGCATAAGGGAAAACGGCTCGGACTCCAAAAGCGCCAGCGCCCGGGCTCCTGAGGTGGCGGTGTAGATATCAGGCTTGCTGGGAAGCTGGGACAGGAGTTCCCGATAGGTATCGAGAAGATCCTGTTCGTCGTCGAGTATGAGAACTTTGTGACCCATCGCCGTGAAATCTTGGCGTCTTGCCCTTCGGACTTGCCAATTCAAACCCTTTGCGTCAAAAAAGCAAGCGGACTTACTAAAACCGGGAGCTGTCCTTCCCCTTTCCGACCAAAAGGCGTCCAACCAAAACCATGTCCTGGCTCTCGAAATTATTCGGCCTCGGAAAATCAACCGACGCCCCACCCACCCCTGTCGCAGCCCCGGCTCCATCGGCCCGGCAGCCTGCGGGTG
>CAYQCZ010000375.1:0-4821 GCA_964415955.1 uncultured Verrucomicrobiota bacterium
CCGAACCGGCGCCCTGGACGCAGACCACGAGCGTCAATGGCATTCCCCAGAACAGCGTGGACAACCCCCTCACCAGCCGCCGCAGAGACTGCATCAACCCGGCGTTGGCGGAGGATGAATCCATCATGCGCGGCGGTTAAAACGTCAGGTAGGTGTAGTCACGCAGGCCGCGCTCGTAGTCATCGAGCATGCGCATGGCCTCGTTGGGCTTGAGACGGTCGCTCTTGATGGCGGCGTCCATCTGGGCCTTCATCTTGCGCTTCAGCTCGTTTTCATCGTATTGCACGGCGCCCAGGCACTGGCTGATGGTGTTGCCCTCGATGACCTCCTCGATGTAATAGCCCGCCGGCTCGTCGGGTTCGAGGAAGACATGCACCTCGTTGACACGGCCGAAGAGGTTGTGCAGGTCGCCCATGATGTCCTGATAGGCGCCCATGAGAAAAAAGCCGAGGTAGTATGGCTCGGAGCCGGGTTTGAACTCGTGCAGTGGCAGCGTGTCCCGCACGTCGCGCAGATCGACGAACTTGTTGATGCACCCGTCCGAATCGCAGGTGATGTCCACCAGCGTGCCCTCCCGCGTGGGCTGTTCGTTGAGGCGGTTGATGGGCATGATGGGGAACAACTGGCCGAGCGCCCAGTGGTCCAGCAGGGACTGGAAGACGGAGAAATTGCAGAGGTATTGCTGGCCCAGGGAGTCCTCCAGTTTCTTCACCTCCTCGGGCACGTAGGCGTGTCCCTTGAAGTGGGCCACGACCAGTTCGGCGATCTCCCAGTAGAGCGATTCGATCTTGGCCTTCTCGGGCAGTTCGAGCACCCCCAGCGTGAACATCTGGTGCGCGTCTTCACGACGCTCCAGTGCATCATGGTAGGCCTCGAGCTTGTTGATCTTGGCGATGTTGTCCCGGATGTAGATCAGCTCCTTGACCATGCGGTGTTCACCGTCGCCGCCCGGCTTGAAGATGAAGTCCAGTTCGGGCGGTGTCTTGTCAATGGCGCCGAACACCTCGACCACCAGCACGCTGTGGTGCGCGACCAATGCCCTGCCGGATTCGCTGATGATGTTCGGATGCGCCACGCCTTCCTGGTTGCAGACATCGCCGAGGTAATACACCACGTCGTTGGTGTATTCCTGGAGCGAGTAATTGGTGGAGGAATCAAAGGCGCTGCGTGAACCGTCGTAATCCACACCGAGGCCGCCGCCCACGTCCACAAACTCGATGTCGAAACCCATTTTTTTGAGCTTGGCGTAGAAACGCCCCGCCTCCTGCACGGCTTTTTTGACCGTGAGGATGTCGGGCACTTGGGAGCCGATGTGGAAGTGCAGCAGCTTGAAGGCGGAGACAAGGTTTTCCTTGCGGAGCAGCTCCACGGCGGCGAGCAGCTCCACTGTGCTCAGGCCAAACTTCGCGTTCTCCCCGCCGCTTTCAGCCCACTTGCCCGCGCCCTTGCTGAGCAGACGCGCCCGGATGCCGATCATCGGTTCGACGCCCACCTGCCTGGAGACATTGATGATCTGGCGCAACTCCTCGAGCTTCTCGACCACCATGATCACTTTCTTGCCCAGTTTGACGCCCTGCAAGGCGAGCTTGATGAAGGTTGCATCCTTGTAGCCGTTGCAAATAATCAGTGACCCCGGCTGATCCTGAAGCGCCAGACCGGCGTAAAGTTCCGGCTTGCTGCCGACTTCCAGGCCGAAATCAAACTGCCTGCCTGCATCCAGGATTTCCTCCACCACCTCGCGCAACTGGTTCACCTTGATGGGAAAGACGCCGCGATAACGGCCTTGATAACCAAACTCGGTGATGGATCTGCGAAAGGCCTTGTTCAACGACTCCACGCGATGACGGAGAATGTCCTGGAAACGGATGAGCAGCGGAAACTTCAGCCCGCGTCCCTTGGCCTCCTCGATGATGTCGCATACATTGATCGCCGCGCCAGCATCCTGCAGCGGCCTGGCGATCACGCATCCTTCCTCGTTGATGTCGAAGTAGTGGGCGCCCCAACGGTCGATGTTGTAGAGCTTGCGCGCGGCTTCGATGGTCCATTCTGGGGCCGCGGTCTTGGTGTCACTCATCGTCAAAATTATTTGGCGGACTATAGAAACGGCGGCACAGATTGCAATAGGCGCGATGCCGATGGATCCAAAAAACCGTCTGGAAACCGCTGGGCGGGCTTTTCCTCGCGCAGATACGGTGTTTGACGGGCGGATGACGGGCTGGCAAGAGTTGCCGTCCGATGACGCTGGCCACCAAGATCACGCTCTCGCGCATCCTGCTGGTGCCTTTCTTCGTCACCCAGGTGATCTACCACGTGTCCGACGGGCGGGAGGTCTTCCGCATCGCGGCGCTGGTCATCTTCTGCGTGGCGGCGCTGACGGATGCGCTGGACGGCTATGTGGCGCGGCGCTTCAACCAGCGCAGCGAGCTGGGCGCCTTCCTTGATCCGCTGGCTGACAAAATCCTCCTGGTGTCCGCGGCCGTGCTGCTGAGCTTCAATCATGAACCCTTTCTCGACCGGCTGCCACTCTGGCTGACGGCCACGGTGGTCAGCAGGGATCTGCTGCTTGGTCTGGGCATCGCGCTGATCTATTATTTCTGCGGCAAGGTGGCCATCGTCCCGAACCTGACCAGCAAACTGGGCACCGTGCTTCAGATGCTGGCGGTGTGCTGGGTGTTGTTGCGGCTGGATGACGGGTGGCTGGACGTGATCTGCGCAGCCGCTGCGATTGCAACGGGCATTGCGGGCATCCAATATCTCGTGGAAGGCATCCGTCAACTTGGCAGCAGTCCCTCCAGCGCGCCCACGCCCAGGGAGTAATCTTCACCGGGCTTGTTCCATGGCCAGTTCCGCCAGTTCAATGGCGACCTCGGCGCTTTCCCGGCGTCGTCCGGCTTCCCAGAGTGCGCGGTGCAGCATCCATGTGATGCGCAGCTCGTGCGGATGTTTCTGACGGATGCTGCGGAGCAATGAAACGTCCCTGAGTTCGGCGGGTTTGCGGAGGACCGATTCCGCCAGCTGCCTTGCCGTGGAAAGCGAGGTGTCTCCATCGCGCCAGCGTTGTTCAAGTTCCGTGCTGGTGGCGAGAACGGGATACGCTTCGTCCACGATTTTGTCGGCATCCGCTGCGGACCATGTCCGCCGGGCGAGATCCACGGATGTGTCCAAACGGCCCAGGCCGAACGCGGCACGGGCCCCGAGAAACAACTCCATCGCATTGCGGCTGGCGGGCGGCAGGCGGAGCAGCGCCAGGTCCGGACGACCGGCTTTCAGGAGGCGCTCCATGAGCCATGCTTCCGTGGCGCGTCCGTCAAGCTTCTGGCAGGCCAGGACGGCCATCTGGAAGGCCCCACGCTCCAAAGCCTCGTCCACAAACACCGCCATGGGCGCCTCCTCCGGGCTCACCAGGTTCCAGAGGCGGGCGCGATCACCCGGAAGATTCCATGCCACGGCAAGGGCCTTGCGCAGGGCGGCCGGGTTTTCAAGGCGTGCCTCCTCCAGCAACTGCCATGCTTTTTCGGGATCGCGGCTGGCAAAGTGTCTGGCAAACACCGCCGGGAGATCGGGCTGAAGGGGGTTCAGCCGCATCACCATGAGGGCTTCCGCAAAGCCTGCGGAAGGATCGGGGTTGAACAGCAGTTCAAGCCAGGCAAGGTGGTATCGCAGTTCCCAGTTCAACGGATCGGCGGCGATCGCGGACAGGATGCGTTTGCGTGTGACTTCCACCTGCCCGGCCCGGTCATGGGAGGGGAACTTGAGGATGCGCGCAATGCGCTGCCGGGCATCGGTGGCCTGCCGGTGCGAATTCCAGGGCCACAGTTGCAACGCACGTTCCCGCTGCAACTCGGCCTCGGTCATGTTGCCCGACTGGTCGAAGTGCCCGGCGTTGCCCCACCGGATGGACGACGCGCCCATCAGGACCGCGCCACTGAGCAACCCTGCGCCGAACAGGACGTGAAGCAAGAAGCGTCCCCGTGAAATGGGCGGCGGCACCCTGGGGCTGTCGATCGATTCATGGGCGCCCACGAGGTATCCGGCCAGCGCCGAGGCCAGCATCCCCGTCGCGGGTATGTGGAAGACGAACTCCACCAGTGCATGCGTTGCGAAGGCGGCCAGTGCGGCAACCGCGGCCACAAACAGCTCGGGCTCACGAAAACGCGCGCCGGGGTCGAAGGCATGACGCAGCGCGGGCAGCAGCAGCCATCCGGCAAATGCCAGCAAGACCAACGCCCCCACAAGACCATGTTCCACCAGCAGCTGAAGATAGTCATTCTCCGCATGATGGAAGGACATTTCACCGCCGAATGTCTTGTAATGGCTGAATGCCGGAAGGAAAGCACCGGGCCCGATGCCAAACAGAGGGAACCTCCAGGCCATGTGCCAGGCATCCTTCCACAGTGCGAATTTGGGATAACCGGCGGCGAGGTCTTGTTCACTGTGGAGCAGGCGTTCGATCAGGGTGTGTCCAAACGCCGCCACCAGCACTGCCGCAAGGATCAGCACTCCCGAAACCATCATCCAGCGTCGGCCGGTGGATGCGTGCCTGGCGAAGAGTGCAGTCCACGCCACGGCCCCGGCCATGGCCGCCAGCATGGCGCCCCTGGACCCGGTCAACAGGGCCATGACGAGGGCAGGCAGCACTATCAACAACGTCACATGGCCGCCGCCTCGGTGGGCGGTGGTGGACGGTGAAGCTCCGAGCCGGGCGCGGCGCATGGGGTGGACGGAACGCAGAAACCATCCGAGGGCAAAGACCAGACCCACCACGCACCAGTTGGCGAAGTGGTTTCTGTTGTTTCCGATGAATTTGCCGATTTGGGTATT
>CAYQCZ010000376.1:0-3503 GCA_964415955.1 uncultured Verrucomicrobiota bacterium
CTCAAGCGGGAGGATCTGCTCCACACCGGCGCGCACAAGATCAACAATGTCATCGGCCAGGCGCTGCTCGCCGGACGCATGGGCAAGACCCGGGTGATTGCGGAAACAGGCGCGGGCCAGCACGGCGTGGCCACCGCCACCGTCGCCGCGATGTTCGGCTTCAAATGCACGATCTACATGGGGGCGGTCGATTGTGAGCGGCAGAAATTGAATGTGTTCCGCATGAAAATGCTGGGCGCGGACGTGGTGCCGGTGCATGCCGGTCAGAAGACCTTGAAGGAGGCTGTCAACGAGGCCATGCGCGACTGGGTGACCAACGTGCGGAGCACGCACTACATCCTTGGCACGGCCTACGGAGCCCACCCCGTCATGGTGCGCAACTTCCACCGCATCATCGGCGACGAAGCGAGGCGTCAGATCCTGGAAAAGGAAGAACGCCTGCCTGATCTGCTGCTGGCCTGCGTGGGCGGCGGTTCCAACGCAATCGGCCTGTTTTATCCCTTCCTGCAGGATGCAGCAGTCGAAATGGTTGGCGTCGAGGCAGGCGGGCTTGGAATATCTCCTGAACAGCATGCCGCGCGTTTTCAGGGTGGTTCGCTCGGCGTGCTGCAAGGAACCCGCAGCTACATTTTGCAGAACGATGATGGCCAGATACAGCTCACCCACAGCGTCAGTGCCGGCCTTGATTACGCGGCGGTTGGCCCCGAACACGCCTGGCTCCACGACCAGGGGCGGGTCAGCTACACCTACGCCACCGACTCCGAGGCGCTTGATGCCTTCATGCGACTGGCGAAACTTGAGGGCATCATTCCCGCCTTGGAATCCTCGCACGCCGTGGCGGAAGCCATCAAACGTGCCCCCACCATGGCGAAAGATCAGATCATCATCGTCAATCTGTCCGGACGCGGCGACAAGGATGTGGCGCAGGTCGCCGACAAGATCGGTTTGCAGATGCCGGTTTAATTCCATAGTCTTTGGCAATGGCGCTGGTCGCACTCATTTCGTTCGCCCACATCGTCACCCATTTCCTGAAATGATGACATGACCACTCCCGTTGCCAGAATTGATGTCCTTGTCTGCGGTCAGGAAGTGCATGCCCGCATTTGCGGCAGGGCCAATTTCGCCTCCTGCCCCGACTTCAAGGCATTGGTTCAGGCCATGGAGGCCAAAGGCTACAGCCGGTTTGTGTTTGACCTTGGCGAATGCCAGATCATGGACAGCACCTTCGTGGGCGTGCTCGCGAGCCTCGGGGACCGCATGGAACAGGCAAATGAGGGCGCATTTGTGGAACTGGCTCGACCGAATGAGCGGATTGTCGAACTGGTGGACAATCTTGGCATCTCGGACCTCTTCCGCCTGAGCGACCGCGACATCGGCGCCCTGCATGGCTGCGATCGCATCGAGGCCAGCGCGGAGGGGCACACCAAGGCGGAGCTTTCGCGGACCTCATTGGAGGCGCACAGGCAGCTCATGGAGATCCGCCCTGAAAACACCAGCAAGTTCAAGGATGTCACCGAATTCCTGGCGGAGGAGATCAAGCGCCTGGAATCCCAGTAGCGATCCGGCTCTGTGAACAATTCACGGGCACTTCCGCTTGCTCCAATCACGCCGGTGCCTAGACTCCGCCCGCGATGTTGAATCTCGGTTCGCTCAATCCCCAGCAACGTGAAGCAGTCCAGACGATCAAGGGTCCGGTGCTGATCCTGGCCGGAGCCGGCACGGGCAAGACCCGTGTCATCACCCATCGCATCGCCCACATGATCGAGCGGGGCATCGCGCCCTCCAACATTCTGGCCGTCACCTTCACGAACAAGGCGGCGCGTGAAATGCTGGAGCGTGTGAACCAGTTGATCCCAAAGCGGCGAAGCGAGGATGGCTCCAAGCCCGACCGCCCGACCATCTGCACCTTCCACTCGCTTTGCGTCCGCATCCTCCGCCAGCACATCGAGAAACTGGGCTACAAACGCAACTTCGTCATTTACAGCGAATCCGACCAGCTCGGGACCATCAAGAAAATCTTGAGCCGCTTTTCATCCGGCAAGGTCAAGGCGGACCCCGGCGCGATTCTGTCCCTGATCAGCCGGTTCAAAAACGCCGGGGCAGATTCCGCCAGCTTTGCTGATCCTGATGTCCGCGCCATGGCCGAACATGTTCAGAGGCATTACGAGTCCGCCCTTCGCGCCTGCAATGCCGTGGATTTCGATGACCTGATCCTGCTCACCCTCAAATTGTTCAGGGAACATCCGGATGCGCTCGCCGCATGCCGCGCGCGTTTCCGCTACGTGATGGTGGATGAATATCAGGACACGAACGGCGCCCAGTTCCAGCTTGTCCAGGCGCTCACAGGCGAACATAGAAACCTCTGCGTCGTCGGGGACGATGACCAGTCCATCTACGGGTGGCGAGGCGCAGAAATTGCCAACCTCCTGGACATGGAAAAACACTACCCCGAAGTGAAGGTGATCAAGCTGGAGCAGAATTACCGCTCCACCAATACGATTCTCGATGCCGCCAATGCCGTCATCAAGAACAACGCGCGCCGGCGCGGGAAGAAGTTGTGGTCCGCAAAGGGACTGGGCGCGAAAATCACCATGCACGCCTTCGAGGACGACGAGGAGGAGGCCCGTGTGATCGTGGAGGAGTTGGAATTCCTGCGCATGGGACGGCGCGTTCCATGGAAGGATCAGGCCATCCTTTTCCGCACCAACCAGCAGTCCCGCCCGATCGAGGCCGCCCTGCGCAAGGCCGGGGTGCGCTATCACCTGATTGGCGGGCAAAGTTACTTCGACCGCCGCGAGGTGAAGGACTTCCTCGCCTATCTCAAGGTGTTCGTGAATCCGCACGACGACATCAGCCTGCTGCGCATCGCCAACACGCCCGCGAGGGGATTGAGCGACCTGACGATGGAACGACTGCTGGCCGCGAGCCAGGAACGGCACTGTTCGGTGTTCACGGCGATGAAACACACCGATGTTCTCGGCCAGCTTCCCGCACGTGCCGCGGAGTCTGCGCGGGAATTCGTCACATTCGTCGAAGAACGGCGGAACCAGCTCCAAACAGGAGGAACCGTGAACCCCGGCCGCTGGGCGGGCGCCGTTCTGGAGGAAATCGGCTACTATCAGGAAATCCGGCGCACCGAGAAGACCCCTGAAGCGGCTGAGAACCGCGTGGTCAACCTGAAGGATTTGCTCGGGATGCTTGACGGCGGGGCAGGCGCCACGGACAAGCCCATGGATCGTCTGGTGACGTTCATTGAAGACCTGTCACTGGACGCCGAGCGCGCCGAGGACAAGGAACAGCAGGGCGATGCGGTGACCCTGATCACCATGCACAGTTGCAAGGGCCTGGAATATCCGCATGTGTTCATCGTCGGTCTTGAGGAAGGATTGATTCCGCATGCGCGATCCAAGGTGGAGGGCACGCTGGATGAGGAAAGGCGTTTGTTCTACGTGGCCATCACGCGGGCCCAGCACACGCTCACCATCAGCCACTGCGGCGGGCGC
>CAYQCZ010000376.1:3513-4821 GCA_964415955.1 uncultured Verrucomicrobiota bacterium
ACCCGTCGAGGCTGCGGAGGGGAAGGATTTGTTTGCCGCGATGCGGGCGGCCCTCGGCTGACGCGGCGCGCCCTGCGCGCTGCGTGCCGTCTGAAAACTCCTTTGTTGCACACCCGTGAAACCGTGCCTTAGTGTCACTTGACGAGTATGAAGGTTTACATTGATGGAAAGTTTCTCGACGAAGCCGATGCCAAAGTGTCCGTGTTCGACCACGGCCTGCTGTATGGCGACGGAGTTTTCGAGGGCATTCGCGCCTACAATGGACGCGTCTTCAAGCTGAAGGAACACGTTGACAGGCTTTTTTACTCGGCCAAGGCCATCTTGCTCACCATCCCGATGAGCCACGCGCAGATCATGGCCGCGGTGGTGGAAAGCTGCCGTCAGAACGGCATCCGAGACGGCTACATCCGCCTGATCGTCACCCGTGGCGTCGGCACGCTCGGCCTGAACCCCAACCGTTGCAAGAATCCCTCGGTCATCGTCATTGCCGACAAGATACAACTCTACCCCCGGGAAATGTATGAACGCGGCATGGACATTGTGACCGTTCCCACGACGCGAAACCTGGTCAATTCGGTGAATCCAGCCATCAAATCACTGAACTACCTGAACAACATCCTCGCCAAGATCGAGGCCAACATCGCCGGCGTGGAGGAAGCCATCATGCTCAACTCCGAGGGTTTCGTGGCCGAATGCACGGGCGACAATCTGTTCATCCTGAAAGGCCGTCAGCTCATGACGCCCCCCCTGTCCGCAGGCGCCCTTTATGGCATCACCCGCGGCGTGGTGATGGACCTGGGCCGGGAAAGCGGACTGCAGGTGTCCGAGTGCAATCTCACCCGCTATGATGTCTTCAACGCAGACGAATGCTTCCTCACCGGCACGGGCGCGGAACTGATTCCCGTGGTGAAAGTGGATGGCCGGGTCATTGGTGACGGAAAACCCGGACCCATCACCCACGGGCTTGTGGAAAAATACAAGAACCTGACAAGCAGCTCGGGTGAACCCATCTGATACGACATTATGCTTTGTTCCGTGTGCAAAAAGAACGAGGCGTCCGTGCATCTGACGCAGGTGGTGGACAACAAGCTTGAGAAGATCGACCTCTGCGAAGCATGTTCCCACGAGAAGGGCGTTTCAGACACCACGGGCTACGCCCTGGCGGAGCTGCTTCTGGGCATGTCCGGAGCCAAGGCGGAAGCCTCCACGGCCGGCGCGCCCGGCAAATCCACACTGCGCTGCCCTCACTGCGGCTTCACCCAGGCCGACCTGAAAAAAACCGCCCGGCTTGGCTGCCCCGCATGCTAC